>CAYRAL010000196.1:0-3488 GCA_964422235.1 uncultured Candidatus Epulonipiscium sp.
TGGGCTGCTATTTTTGATGCAATAATTCCTTCCTTCATATCTTCTAAAGTAGGAAGTCTTAAATGTTCTGCAGGTGTTACATAACAAAGAAAATCCACACCGTAACTAGCCGCAAGTGCGCCTCCAATAGCCGAGGTAATATGATCATAACCTGGCGCTATATCTGTTACTAAAGGTCCTAGTACATAAAATGGTGCTCCGTAACAAAGCCTTTTTTCTAAAATAACATTGGCTTGAATTTCATTTCTCTTCATATGACCTGGGCCCTCAATGATGATTTGAACATTCTTTTCCCATGCTCTTTTTGTAAGTTCACCTAGTACGATTAGCTCAGATATCTGTGATGCATCTGTTGCATCAGCTATACTGCCTGGCCTAAGAGCATCTCCTAAACTAATGGTCATATCAAATTCCGCACATATTTCTAGTAGCTCATCGTAGTATTCATAAAATGGATTTTCTTTGTTATTCAGTGTCATCCATGCGTAAAGCAAAGACCCACCCCTAGAGACTATCTTTGTAATTCTAGGATTTTGATTAAATACTTTAACGGTTTCTCTATTAAGTCCTGCATGGATGGTCACAAAATCCACTCCATCTTCTCCGTGTTTTCTTACAACATCTAAAAATTCCTTTTCTGTTATATCTTTCAATTCTTTATCATGAAATCCTACTGCATCATAAATAGGAACTGTTCCTACCATAGCAGAAGACATGTTTACAAGTTTTTGTCTAAATTCTTTTGTCTTTCCAAAAGAACTTAGGTCCATAATGGCTTCCGCATTCATATCGATTGCCATTTTAACTTTTTCAAGCTCCGTATCTACACTTGGGCAATCTCTTGATATACCAAGGTTTACATTAATTTTGGTCTTGAGCCCACTTCCGATTCCTTCAGGATCTAATGAGTGATGGTTTTTATTGGCCGGAATAACAACTTCACCTTTGGCCATTTTCTCCATTAAGGTTTCTATAGGCATATTTTCTTTCTTGCTTACAATCTCCATTTCTTTTGTCTTAATACCTTTTCTTGCAGCATCCATCTGAGTTGTATAGTTCATTTTAATCCCCCTTGGTTAGTTTATGTTTCTAATTGAATTTATCTTTTTAGCCAAATTATCGGCACCGGTTAATTCTGAAATCATAGCAAAACAGTAGCCACCATTTTCTTTGACCTGGGATACATTCTCTTCTTTGATACCCCCAATGGCTACATATGGCAAATCAATGTTTTCTTTTACCCATTTTAAATACTCCAGCCCATCAGACTTTTCAATATTTTGTTTGGTGGTTGTTTGAAATATAGGACCTACGCCTATATAGTCAGCTCCTTTATCCACAGCCTGCCTGGCTTGATCCTTGTTATGTGTGGATAACCCTATGATCATATGTGGCGCAATTTTCCTTACCTCTTCAATGGGTAGGTCATCTTGTCCAATATGAATGCCATCCGCTTGGATTAATAGTGCTATTGATATATGATCATTAACAATCAATGTCACATCACTTTCCTTTGTTAACCGCCTAATTATTTTACATTCTTCATATATCTCTTTTTTACTTTTTGACTTTTCCCTATACTGTATTATTTTCACACCTGATGCAATGAGTTCTTTTGTTACTTGTACATTACTTTTACCCTTTGAGAAATCTTCCCCTAGGATGGCATATATATCTGTCGCAGGAAATTCCTTGTTAAGTAAAATCTTTTTCTCCATGCCATATACTTTAAACCTTATGATTTCATATGTTTTAGATTCAGTGTAATACCCCATTATTTTCAGGGATTCTTCGATGCTCCTTAAGCCTTCTTCAGCCCTTTTAAAGTTAGAAATCAAAAGACTGTCTATACTTGCTTTTTGATCCAAATGACTATTTTGGGATATTTTTAATCCCACATCCTCTGTAGATTGCCTATAACTTAAAAGTTCCTTACAGCGAAAACTTTTTCTGACCTCATGTCTTAAACTTCTTATACCACTGGCCATAATTTCATTATTGAACATAAATCTCTGGATATCTTCTATAACCCTTAATCCTTCAGACACTCTATTGATATTGGCGTCTATAATCCTATACAGATTCACCTTTCACCTCCAAAATAAGCACAAAAAAAACCGCATACCTAAAAAAGTATACAGCAACATACAACTTCCCTAGCTAAAATCCCTACGTTGGTGTTAACCAAATCAGGTTCTTAGGGTCAGGAACAACATTCCTATCTCAGCTTATTACTCTAAGCCCCCCCTCTAACTGAGTATTCAGTTTTCAATACAAATGAATTTTACCATATCTAGGATTGATATGCAAGCATTATCTTATTATTCAAGACTTTCCCCAAATTCGCCGATATTCTTTATAGGAGGTGTCCATACGAAAATTAGAATTAATCCACCATGGAGGTGATTTAGATGAATGTTGAAAAAATAGCTAGGCTTAAGTTTGGCGTAAAGCAAGATATGGCCTATATTTCAAAAAATACTGACTCAAATAAAGCCGATTCAGAAACAGTCTTATCAAATAAAAAATCCAAGGATGATACAGTTTCTATTTCAGATGAGGCTAGGTCTTTATTGGCTGAAAATAAAAAATTAAATCCTTATGAAGAAAAGGCAAGGGAAGTTGCCGAATTGATAAGGCAACTAGAAGATGCTCCTGATCTATCAGACAATCCTTATATGGATAAAATCAAGTGTATTCAAATTGCAATGCGCATTATGAACGGCGATCACGTTCCTACTAAGGATCGGCAATTTTTACTAGAACACGAACCCGCTATGTATTCACAATCTTTATTATTAAGGCGAACTAATGATAATCCTAAAAAACATAAGAGTCTAATCAAGGACAAGAAGGATGATGATATTACTAATAATTCTTCATCTGTTTCTCAGGAGACTCCTACTCAACCCGTTTCTGAAAGTGAGGCAGAAGTTTCTGTATCTGATAATGGCACAGACACTAGCACTTGAATAACTTCGTGGATCGAGTAGCACACGAGGCTTTCACCCCGTAGCCCTCACAGAACCGAACGTGCAGATTTCCCGCATTCGGCTCTTCGCATTATCATTTACATTCATAGCTAGTTCTTGGTCTTAACTCAAACATATTTACGTATATCTTAGGTCTTTCTATAGGGTAGGATTTCTTCATCTGATTGAAGGCTTCCCAGTTATAGCTTGTCTTCTGACTTCTTTTGTTTAGTACCCAAAACAGTTGTCTTTGGCCGACCAGTTCATCCTCGGAATCGCTTCCATTGATTACGGTCTGGTAATTCTCCTCAAACCCTTCAGATTCCACCTCGCGATGGACACCCTGTCCTCTAGTTATAACTAGCCCTTGAAACATTACTCCCAAGTTTGGATATAAATCTCTCAATCCGAGATTCAGTGGGACTTAAACCCACCTGATAATTATGCTGCCATGCGCACAATATGAAGTCGTCTGACTTCTCCATCCGCAGACACAACTTCGGCGTAACCTTATAT
>CAYRAL010000197.1:0-3453 GCA_964422235.1 uncultured Candidatus Epulonipiscium sp.
CCAACATCTGTGCAAGTTCTTTACGTTCGTCATAGATTCCTTGGGCACCAGTAATGACCTTTACACCATCTCCATCAGGCATTCCAATGGCACATTCAGGCTCTAGGAAAGCGTGCTCTGTAAAGGGCGTATTGTATGTGTGTTCAGAGATATAAGCTGCTTTTTCAAAAGCTTCATCTATATTCCCTCGTTTTAGGGATTGGAAAGACAGTAAGTTCCCTTTTTCATGAATTAAAGGCGCTCCTTCTGCCGCTGCTTCTTTTGGACTTCTCATTGGTTCTAATGCTTCATATTCTATTTCAACTAACTTGCAAGCTTCTTCTAGTATCTCCCTGGTTTCTGCTACGACTAGGCAAATTGCATCTCCAACATACCGAGTGATTTCTCCAACTTCAATCATAACTGGCCAGTCTGGGATAATATGGCCAATGTGCCTGGCCCCTGGAATATCTTCTGATGTATAAACACCAATGACGCCATCTAGTTGTAATGCTTTTTCTTTATTAATCGATAAAACCCTGCATCTTGCATAGGGTGGTCTAATGGCTTTACCATGGACCATTCCATCTACAACAATATCATCTACATAATCCGCCTCACCTAATACCTTTTTCTTGGCATCAATTCGCAGGATACTCTGGCCGATTCTAACGTCAGCTTCTTCCTCTGGAATTTCCTCATTGTTCCTAAACATTTTAGCTGCAAGTAGGATTGCTTCTTCTATTTTTATATATCCTGTACACCTGCATATATTTCCCCTAATTGCTTTTTTAACATCTTCTCCTGTTGGATTATTGTTTTTATCAATTAACCCTTTGGCACTAATAACCATTCCTGGGATACAAAAACCACATTGTACGGATCCACATTTTGCAAAAGTATAGCTGTAAACTTCTCTTTCCCTTTCTGTGAGCCCTTCTACAGTAATGATTTCTTTGCCGACACATTTAGAAACACTCATTACACAGGACTTAACCACTTTCCCATCAATCAAAATTGAACAAGTCCCACAAGCCCCCTGGCTACAACCATCTTTAACCGCTGTAAGACCTAAGTCATTTCTTAGGTAATCCATTATCTTCTTATCTTCTTTAACGTCATATATACTTCCGTTAATATTTAATGTATAAATGATGCTCACCCTTTCAATATTATTAGATCTGAACTTGCTTCAAAAACACACCTTGACCTTGGCTGGCAACTTGCCTTTGATTCTCAATTAGAATATTGCCTCTTTGAATAACGGTATCAACAACATAGTCTATTTCTAGGCCTTCATAGATGGTGTAGTCACTCCTACTATGCCTATTTTTAATTTGAATGGTTTTTTCTTCTTCTTCTACAATAATAATATCAGCATGGGAGCCTACTTGTATAGCCCCTTTTGATGGGTATAATCCAAATATCTTTGCAGGTGTTGTTGATAACTTATTCATTAATTGACTAAATGGTATTCCTCTTTTTCTTCCTTCTGTTAAAACCACTTCAACTCTTTCTTGCACACCAGAGGCCCCCCCTGGTGCAAGCCTAAAATCATCTTTACCATCTCGCTTTTGGTCCATATAGAAAGGACAATGATCCGTTGCAATGACATCTACATCATTATCTTCAATGCCTTTCCATAAAGCCTCGATATCTTTTTGAGTTCGTAAGGGAGGGGCCATAATATATTTTAAGCCTTCATGATTCTCTTTCTTATAACATTCTTCCGTAAGGGTTAAGTACTGAGTGCAGGTTTCACAATAAATATTCTTTGCCCCTCTTTGTCTTGCTGATATAATTTCATCTAGACCTTTTTTAGTTGAAACATGGACAAAATAAAGATGTGGAAACCCAGCCATCTCACTTAGATAAATCATTCGGTTAATCGCTTCTGCTTCTGTCTCACTTGGCCTACTGATAGCATGATAGATAGCTTCTAGCTTCCCTTCCTTGGCGCAGGATTCTCTTAAATACCCTATGGCACCATGATTTTCTGCGTGAACGGCTATAATAGCCCCTACTTCTTTGGCTTTTAGGAGCACCCTTAGAATCTCCTCATCTGTAAGCCTATAATCATAAGTCATATATAGTTTAAAACTAGTGATTCCTTCTTGAACCAGCTCTTCCATTTCATTAAGAATATTTTCATCTACATGCTGAATGACGCCATGAAAACTATAGTCTACAATAGATTTATCCCTAGCTAGCCTATGGTATTGATTAATTTGATGATGGAGATTGCATCCTCTTGGTCCAAAAGCAATATGATCCACAATGGTTGTTGTCCCGCCATAAGCTGCAGCTACAGATCCTGTATAAAAATCATCTACTGCCCTGTACTGACCTAAGTCTAGGTCCATATGGGTGTGAACATCTACCCCACCAGGAAGAATCATTTTGCCCTTTGCATCTATGATGTGACACTCTTCTGCTTCTATGTTCTTACTAATTGCCTTGATTTTTCCATCTTCAATCAGTATATCTTCCTGATAAGACCCACCTAAATCATGGATGATGCCATTTTTAATGATTAATTTCACATCTATCACCTTATCTATTTAAAAAAGTTAGTTGTTATCCTATGCGCCTCTTTCAGCACGTTCTTGTTCCAGGGTTTTCTTTGGTAATATAATATTTAAAACGAATACGATGAGGGTTGCAATGATTACTGGTGAAGATGCAAATATCATTGTAAACCACTCAGGGAAATACTGAAGACCCTCTACAGGGATTTGAGTAATTCCCATTCCTAAAGCCACACCTAGACCAACAATGGTGTTATTTCTTACGGACATTTCATCTAGTGTAATGAGTTTGATTCCTGTCATTGTCATTTGAGCAAATACAGATACTGTAGCCCCGCCAATAACACATTGAGGAATGGATGTCATAATTCCAGCAAACTTTGGTGTCAGTCCCGCAAACAGCAAAAGTGCTGCTGTTATTCTAATGACTTTTAAACTAACTACTTTCGTCATGGCTACAATTCCTACGTTTTGACCAAATGAGGACGTTGGTAGGGCACCTATAAAAGCACCTAAGAAACTAACAACACCATTGACCTTTACACCACCTGAGATTTCTTTTTCAGTAGGCTCTCGGTCCATACCCCCTACTGTTGTTCCGGATATTTGGCCCATATCTTGTACCACGTTAACAATAGACATGATTGCAATGGCTATAATGCCAGCAATAGAGAATTCCAACTTAAATGGTAATACTTGGGGCAATGTAATCCATGCCGCTTCACCGATACTTGTAAAGGATACAATCCCGGCAAATAAGCTTGCTAGATACCCTACAACAATACCAATTAAAATAGCACTTAACTTTACAATTCCCTTTCCAAACATATTACAAGCTAGTACAACCACAAGTGTTAAAAACGCAATGCCCCAATATACCAAACCACCATATCTTGGGTCTGTTGGTTGAAATCCGCCAGCCATATAGTTGACAGCTACCTTATAC
>CAYRAL010000198.1:0-3437 GCA_964422235.1 uncultured Candidatus Epulonipiscium sp.
TAGTGCCATAAAACATCACCTGAGCGATAAATCCAATGATTGGGGGTAGCATAAACAATAACATTGGCACTCTATTTCTTTGATTAATTTTATCCCAGTTGTGTAGGATTACCAAAAAGTTAACCACAATTAATATGACATGTATCGTATTCCCAATGCTATACCACTCACCCCTGTGATATATATTATTTGCATCAATATAAAAATATTTTTGGTTAATAGGTGCACTTAAGGCTATTAGTATGTGAATCATTACAAAAAATTTTAAAATAATAAACCCTTTTATTATAGGCTTCTTATCTGTGTTGGCTGTTGCTATAATATAAACCGTCCATATGGTTAAGGGAATCGTGTTAACCATAAACAGTAGCGTATTTGAAATTACATTAACTCTATATGCTATTGTCCCTGGGTTTCCATCAAGACTCCAAGTAATAGCTTCAAGAATAAGAGTAATCATAGTTGATAAAATTAGGTATCTAAATAACCGATCACGCACTGAGTATAATTGGCTTTCCTCTCTTAATTGTATGTATAGAATAAGAAGCACAGACAAGGATAAAATATACACTTGTAATCTGACTATCAAATCCAATTTCATCACCCTTTCAAAATTTTCTTTATATACCTATTCTAGGACTTATTATACCATATTCGATTTCTTTCGTCCTTAACTAATCATACATAGTTTGTAACCATATAGGAAAACTTGTATGATAACAGTTTTGCACAAAAAAGGCAGGTACACCCGCCTTTTGAATTATTCTAATTCTTCTTCATTTTTCTTCATTTCTCTCTTCTTCTTGGTCATAAGCCCACCAATGCGGCCTGTTTCCTTGGAACTTAGTGACTTCCAACCATCCCGCTGAACCTTCTCTAACAACCCAAGCTCCGATGCAATCTCAAGTTTCATCTTTTGGTCTTGTGTTAAAGCATCAAATAGCTTTTCCTTACTACTTACCTCTTTGTTTGGCTCAGTATTATTATTTTCTATCAACTCTATCATCCCTTCTGCATATAATATATTAATTATTCTAACTCTAAGTAGAGTATGGGCCTAAATCACAAGTCTTATACATTAAGATCAGGGACTGTCCCTGTTGACAACCCTAAATTTTAATGCTATGATTGTAAAACAAATTAAATATTAAGTAGAGGCCGCGTTGTTTATTAGTAGGTATTTTGATTCCGCAAGGGAATATGACAAGTACTGAAAGGGGAGAGCGCCGAAGGGCAACAAATCTTGCAATTTTCTTGTCCCTGGTTGTATAGCTAATAACTGTACAACTGTCATCTTATGAGTTAAAATAATAAGGTGGAGTGCTACTGTGAGTCATATAATATAGAACCTTATTTAATTTAGGGTTATTATTCACAGCTAGCGCAAATGCTAGCTGTTTTTATTTTATCCACTTTATTTTAAAACGAATACATCATATTATGAACTACATAATATCCACATTAATTATTATATTTTAGGAGGTTGTATTGTGAAAAAAATTAATCTTGCTATTGTTGGTGTAACCGGAATGGTTGGAAAGACATTTTTAGAAGTTTTGGAAGGAAGAGACTTACCAATTGAAAATCTTTATATGTTTTCATCTGCACGTTCTGCAGGATCTAAGATTACATTTAAGGGTACAGAATACACTGTAGAAGAACTAACAGAAACGTCTTTCGATCGTGGAATTGATATTGCTCTTTTTTCAGCTGGTGGTGGTGCAAGTTTAAAATTTGCTCCTATTGCTGCAAGTAAAGGATGCGTTGTTATTGATAACAGCTCCGCTTGGAGAATGGATTCTACTGTTCCACTTATTGTTCCTGAAGTAAACGGTGAGGATATTAGAAATCATAAGGGAATTATTGCTAACCCTAACTGCTCTACAATTCAGGCTATGGTAGCACTTAAACCTTTAGATGAGTACTATAATATTAAGAGAGTTATTTATACAACCTTCCAAGCAGTATCAGGCTCTGGACTGGCTGGATGGAGGGACTTAGAAGAAGGATTAAAAGGAAATCCTCCAACAAACTATCCTCATCCTATTGCAAATAACTGTCTGCCACATATTGATTCTTTTACAGATAATGGATATACAAAAGAAGAAATGAAAATGGTTGAAGAAACTAGAAAAATACTTCACAAACCAGATCTAGGTGTAACAGCTACAACTGTTCGTGTTCCTGTATTTAACAGCCATAGTGAATCTATTAACCTAGAATTCGAAAAACCATTTGATTTAGATGAGCTAAGAAAAGTGCTTGCTAATGCACCAGGTATTGTCGTTCAAGATGATGTTGAAAATAATGTTTACCCTCTACCTTTAGATGCAACAGGTAAAGATGATGTATTTGTTGGTAGAATCCGCCGTGATGAAAGTGTTGCAAGCGGTGTGAATTTATGGGTAGTTGCAGATAATATTCGTAAAGGTGCTGCTACAAACACAATTCAAATAGCAGAATGGATTATAAATAATATGATGTAAACAATATAATTTCTTTTATGAAAGGATGAATTATATGGCAATTTTCGAAGGGTCAGGCGTAGCAATTGTTACACCTTTTAATACAGATGGTTCTGTTAATTACGGAAAACTCGAAGAACTGATTGATTTTCAAATTGACAAGGGTACAGATAGCATAGTTGTATGCGGCACCACTGGAGAGGCTCCTACACTTACCAAACAAGAGCATGTAGAATGTATCTCAGTAGCCGTAAAAGCGACAAATAAGAGAGTTCCTGTTATTGCTGGAACTGGAAGTAATGACACTGCTTACGGAGTACGTCTTACAAAGAAAGCAAAAGAACTTGGCGCAGATGGGACACTTCAAATTACACCTTACTATAATAAATGTACACAAAATGGACTGGTGGCTCACTTTAATGAAATTGCTAAAGCTGCCGATCTTCCAATGATTGTATATAGTGTTGCAGGTCGTACGGGACTCAATGTTGATGCTGATACTGTCGCTAAACTTGCAAAAATCGATAATATCGTTGGCATCAAAGAAGCAAGTGGAAATATTTCACAAGTTGCTGATATTGCTGCTAAGTGTGGCCCAGACTTTGATATTTACTCCGGTAACGATGATCAAATCGTTCCACTACTTTCTTTAGGTGGTAAAGGGGTTATCTCTGTTGTTGCTAATATTCTTCCAAAAGAAACCCATGATATTGTACGTTTGTTTTTAGATGGTAATCCAGCTGGCAGTAGAGATCTTCAACTAAAATATCTTGATTTAATCCACCTACTGTTTTGCGAAGTAAACCCAATTCCAGTTAAAGCGGCTTTAAACATGATGGGATGGGATGTTGGTGGTTGTCGTCTTCCTCTAACACCACTAGAAGCCCCTCACGCAGCATTACTCAAAAATGAACTGCAACGTCTAAAGCTTATTCCATAGAAAGGAGCAGCTTATATGATAAATATTATTAT
>CAYRAL010000199.1:0-3426 GCA_964422235.1 uncultured Candidatus Epulonipiscium sp.
ACCTAAATTAATAACGATCGTATCAGGGGTAAAGAATCTCATTATTTGATATGGAAAAATAAGTACAAATATCGTTCCTATTGTGGTTATACCCACGACACTTATCAGACAAATTCCCAACATCCTTCTAATGTTTTTAATATCCCCCTTCCCCCAAAACTGTGATGTAAATATGGCTGTTCCACCAGTAATTCCCGTAATTCCCATTAGAATTAGTAAAAAAAATTGATTTGCAAGACCAACGGCTGCTAATTCATTTTCTCCTACCATACCAACCATTAAGGTATCTATCATATTGAGCGAAGATCCTATTAGATTTTGAAGAACAATAGGAACTGCAATAATCATTAACTTTTTATAAAATTTTTTATCATTAAATATTTCATCAATCCATATTGAAACCCTGCTCTTCATTATATTTCTCCCTTTATAAGGTAAGTGTCTATTAATTTTTCTGCTAACCGTTTTTGAGTATTAGCACTACTTACCAACGACAATACCAACATCATTATATCTATTTCTTTTGACTGATCTATATGTAAACCTTCTAGCTTTTTACGAACTTCTTCCTCTACTTGAAATTGATCTTGTTTTTTAATATCTAAAAAACGATCATACAATTTAAATAAATCAATTTCCTCCTTATATATTGTCTCTGTAAATAATATTTTTATATCATTAATGGATAAGGTTTGTTTTAAATGATATATAAATGCCATCATAATTAGGTGCTCTGGGGTATATCTTTTGTTTTTAGCCGGCATCAAAATTTGATCTTTTACATAGTTGTTAATCATGGTTTTGGTAAGTAACTTATCTTTCTCACTACGTTTTCCTTTTTCTAATTTATTTTCAAACAGCGTTATAACTTGATCCATATAAAGATCAAGCATTGGTATATCTGGTAATTCAATTTCATCTTGGTCTATAATTTTCTTTAGCAAATCTAATATTTCCACATTCATATTTATCACCCTATTATATTATTATGTATCCCTATATTAAATCATAATTATGCCATATGCAAATTAATTTTCTTTTTCTCTTCCCTTTTTAGCAATCTAGTGTTATAATTCCAATATCACCCGACGTGGTATTGATAACTATGTCACCTAGTTAATGTTTTATAGATATATGTCAAACATATTTTGGAGGTAAGGTAATGAAAAAATTTAGAGAACCAGTCAGTGGATTTACACATCTTTTTGGGGCTATTATATCATTAGTAGGTTTAGTATTATTAATCGCTAAAAAACTAATGATGCCTAGCTATAGTCCTTTAGGATTACTTTCAGTAATCGTGTTTGGACTTAGTTTAATATTTTTGTATACTTCTAGTACGGTTTATCATCTTATATGCTCTAAAGAAAAAGTTATTCTTTTCTTAAGAAAGCTTGATCATTCTATGATTTTTGTTTTAATTGCAGGCACTTATACGCCTATTTGCCTAATTGCACTAGAGGGCCTTTGGAGATGGGCCCTATTTATCATTATTTGGTCTTGTGCTCTTATTGGTATTATAATAAAACTAACATGGTTTAGCGCGCCACGTTGGCTATCTACATTCTTTTATATTGCTATGGGCTGGATTGCTATTTTCGCTATTTCACCACTTTCAAAGGTTTTACCTAAAGGCGCAATCGTATTATTAATTAGTGGCGGGGTCGTATATACCATTGGCGGACTTATATATGCTCTAAAGTGGCCCAAGCTTAACTTAAAATATTGGGGATTCCACGAGATCTTTCATTTATTTGTATTAGGTGGTAGCTTTCTTCATTATATATTAGTTATACAATACCTATAAAGTTAGTGTTTAAAAAAGGTTGCTGGAAATATCCAGCAACCTTTTTTGTAATTTAAATAGGCTAATTAGCCATTCTTTCTTTTAATAAGTCTGTTAGGACCTTTGTCTCTTTCTTTGTAATAACCTTGTTTTTTGCAGCTTCTTTAATTTTGCAACTATACTCTTTCTTTAGCTCTTTTTTAAAGCTTATGGTTGAAATGTCTCTTTCTTGTAAGATATCACATACTTTTTTACCTTGGCCAATGTATGCTTGAAGTTCTTCTTTTGAAATCCCTAGATTGTCTAATGCCTTAATAATGATTTCTGGGCTGTCTAGTCCTGCTTTATGGTAAAGTTCTGCTAGGCTTTCTTGACTTGTTTCAGTTTGGATTGATTGTTGGTTCATTTCATTGGCGTATACGAAAGAATTACTTCCTATTATCATAATAGCCAAAAAGGTTACGATTACTTTTTTATAATGCATTGCATAGTTCATTATATCACTCCTTTTAAGTTACTATTGTTATAATGAGTAAAATAGCTCTATATTATTCATGGAAATATTTTAAAGTTATTTTTGTAATCTTAATAATTATTCGTTTTTTATCACTAAAAATGTTATACTTACAGTATACATAATATTTATGAGAGGATGAATTTATATGATAAACACAAGAGGTTGCGGGGTTTTATTACACCCTACATCATTACCTAGTTCCTACGGGATTGGGGACTTAGGACAAGATGCCTATGACTTTATCGATTTTTTAAGTGCTGCGGGCCAAATCTATTGGCAGATACTTCCATTAGAACCAATGGGTGCAGGTAATAGCCCTTATGCCAGTTACTCTGCATTTGCAAAAAATATTTTTCTTATTTCACCAGAAAAGCTTGTAAAAGAGGGCCTTCTTACCCAAAGTGATATTGAAAATCCACCTAATTTCAATCATCATAAGGTTGAATACGACTTAGTTACACCCTATAAGGAAAGCTTATTTAAAAAGGCATTTTCAAATTTCAATCTTCTAAGTAAAGAGACCTTAGAAAAATTCAACTCTTTTTGCAGGGATAATTCTTTCTGGTTAGATGACTATTCATTATATGTATCAATCAAAGAGCATTACCAAAATTTGCGTCAAGACACGACTGACGATTATGATGCTGTAGTGCAAAGCTTAAAAGGAATCTATGAGGAAGACTTAATTAAAGAATTTTATAACAGTGGCGCATGGGTTACATGGCCAACACCTCTTAAAAGCCGTCATATTAAAGCTTTAAATCAAAGCAAAAAAGAACTGAAAGATTATGTTCAGTATCATAAATTTTTTCAATTTATCTTTTTTAGTCAATGGCAAGATATTAAATCCTATGCTAATGAAAAAAATGTAAAGATTATTGGTGACATTCCTATTTTTGTATCTTATGACAGTGTTGATGTTTGGAGCCAACCAAAATTATTTGATTTAAATCAGGAGGGGTTTCCAACAGAAGTCGCTGGTGTACCACCAGATTACTTTTGTGCTGATGGTCAGCTATGGGGTAATCCTCTTTACAATTGGAGTTATCATGATCAAACAGACTATAAATGGTGGTTAATGAGACTTAAGAACATATTACAATATGTAGATTATGCAAGAATT
>CAYRAL010000200.1:0-3423 GCA_964422235.1 uncultured Candidatus Epulonipiscium sp.
AAGACAGAGCATATATTAAATAAAGAAATGTTAGCAAAGATGAAAAAGGATGCCTGTCTAATCAATGTTTCTAGAGGCGCTATTATTAAGGAGCAGGATTTAATCAATCACCTAGAAGAAGGGAATCTGAAAGGGGTGGCTTTAGATGTCTTTGAAATAGAGCCCCTCCCACAAGACAACAAACTATGGGAAATTGACCGTGTTGTCATAACTGCCCATAACTCCTGGGTCAGTGAAGAAATAGAACAAAGACGCTGGGAATTGATTCTAGAAAATCTAAAAAGATATGCAGATAATAAAGAACTTCTAAATCTTGTTCAAATGAGCAAAGGATACTAGATATGAGGGGACGGTTCACAAGTAAAGGCAGTCTGTCTTTATTTGTGAACCGTCCCCTCTCGTCAGAATTTCGTCAGAAATTTGTTCTTTGTTTGTAAAGTCTATTTGATAAGATAATTAACAGGGGACAGTTGTGGACAGTTTACAAACCAGAAGATGTGGAATTAATCAATACCTCATGTTTGTTAACTGTCCCCAGGGAAGGGGAAATAAAGGTGGAAAAATTAAATGTATTAGTGTGTGATGATGATCAGGCCATTGTAGATGCAATTGCAATATTTCTAAAACAAGAAGGCTACGGGGTCATTAAAGCCTATAACGGAAAGGAAGCTTTAGCAGTTTTAAAAGAACATAAGATTCATCTCGTGATCTTAGATATCATGATGCCAGAATTAGATGGGCTTCAGGCAACTCTTAAAATTAGGGAAGAATTAAATATCCCTATTATTATCCTATCTGCAAAATCTGAAGATACGGATAAAATCACAGGTCTTAACTTTGGAGCTGATGATTATGTTACTAAGCCCTTTAATTCTTTAGAGCTGATGGCAAGGGTAAGGTCTCAAATGAGAAGATATACCAAGCTGGGAAGCATGGAAGATCGAAGCAGTATTTTAAAAACTGATGGCCTAGAGCTGGATACAGATACAAAAGAACTTCGGGTAGATGGAGAGCCAGTAAAGCTAACAGCAACAGAATACGGTATTATGTTTTTTCTCATGAGCAATATGGGCAGAGTTTTTTCAACCAATCAAATTTATGAACATGTATGGAATGATCTGCCCTGCTCAGTGGACAATACAGTTTCTGTGCATATTAGAAGAATACGAGAAAAAATAGAAATCAGTACAAAAGAACCAAAATACTTAAAGGTGGTGTGGGGAATTGGATACAAAATCGAAAAATATTAAATATAGTTTGGGAAGCAAGGTTATAGCAGTCATTATATTGTGGGTAAGCCTTATTGGAGGTTTAGGCAGTGGGGTTTTCTTATTACTCAATTTTAATACAGATATCATAAAGGCAGAGCATTACGAGGATACCCATGACTTTCAGATGACCATTAGTAGACTTGTTCATAATGTAGTAGAACTTAATACAACACTTAAGGATATAGATGAAACTAAGGAGAGAGAAGATGTAAGTATTACTGATGAAGGAGTGGATAATGAGGCTGTAACTGAATTTACAGAAAGCGAAATTACTGAAGAAAACCCTATTAATGAAAAACGTATACGTGTAGCAGCAATTAATAAGAATTTATCTAGGGCAGTTAATTTTAATTATTATATAAGAAACATAAAGACAGGGGAAGTGTCCTTTAAGATAGCAGATGGTTCAAATCCTGAACTGATCAAAGATCACCCTAATCACATCTATGTTAATAAAAATGAGATACCTTATTACCTTCATTATTATGGTGATATACAAGAAATGTTAATGGATTCACCTCATGAGATGTATGTATTAATAAATGATGTATTATTACCGGGAGACGATTTTTATGAAGGATTTAATTTATATACGGAAGTAAAAGAACTTATACCATATGCTATAGGTACATTGATAGGTACATTGACCTTATTGACTCTTTCTCTTGGCTACCTCATCATGGTTTCGGGTAGGAGAGAAAAAGGGGGAGAAGTACATCTTGCAGATATTGATAAGATCTATAATGATATTCAGTCTTTATTTGTGCTCTTTGCAGCAGGGATATCAATGATTATTGTATCTAATATTCATTTTTCTAATAGCGGATATACCCCGGGAATAATTGTAGTTATAATTACATTTGCCATAGATGCAGCCATTGGAATGACTTACTTCTTTTCTATGTTAAGACAGTTTAAGAAAGGTGTACTCCTTAAAAATACATTAGTATATAAAGTTTTTAGTAGTGTAATAAATTTAGCCCGCAACTGTTTTAATGACAAAATCTTTAAGCCTTGGGTATTAGCTTTAATGTTAGCCTACGGATTAATCAATGGTATTTTGTTTATCGTAGCCATTGACCAAGAATGGCTTATCTATCCCTTATTTATTATCCCTTTTAATGGATTCGCCGTTCATATGGCATTTAAGAGACTAAAATCCCTTACGCTTATTATGGAAGCCGCCAAAGAAATATCCCAGGGAAATCTTGATCATCAGTTAGATAACACAGAAGTATCCCTAGAATTTTCAAGTTTTGCTAAGGATATTCAAAGTATTCAAGGGGGGCTTAGGAATGCCGTCAACGAAGCCATAAAAGGTGAAAGAATGAAAACAGATTTAGTTACCAATGTATCTCATGATCTAAAAACCCCTTTAACATCAATTATTAACTATGTAGACTTATTAGAGCAAGAAGAAATCAATAATGAAACAGCAAGAGGCTATTTAGAGATTTTAAATGAAAAGTCCTATAGGCTCAAGCAGCTAATTGAAGATTTAATAGAAGCTAGTAAAGCTTCAAGCGGTAATTTAGCGATTACAAAAGAAGAAGTAGACCTTCACGAGCTAATAACCCAGGCCTGTGGTGAATATGAAGAGAAAATTGGGGAAGCCCAGTTAGATATTCGTATTAATGCCCCAGAAGAAAAAACAATCATACTTGCTGATGGGAAATATATGTGGCGAATTGTAGAAAACATCATGTCTAATGCACTTAAATATTCAATGCCTAACTCAAGGATCTATATTGATATAGAAAGAGATAAGGGATATGGCGTACTGACCATGAAAAATATGTCAGCCTATCCACTAGACATTGACCCTAATGAGCTAACAGAACGTTTTACCAGAGTCGATGAATCTAGGACTACGGAAGGATCAGGCTTGGGTCTTTCAATAGCTCAAAGCTTAACTGGCATCCAAGATGGAACGTTCAATATAGCCATAGACGGCGATCTCTTCAAAGTCACCATAGCAATGCCATTAGGGACTGTCCATTAAATTACAATTGAAAACTATTCTCATTATATTATTTTTATGATATACTGGTAAAGTAAATAATATCGCGGCTAATATTATAAACAATACGGAGGAAATAGAATAAATGGCAAATATGAGAGAACCGCGTTTTAAGCTTTGTAGAAGATTAGG
>CAYRAL010000201.1:0-3382 GCA_964422235.1 uncultured Candidatus Epulonipiscium sp.
ATGTCTGCAACGGCAAATGCAAAAAGCCAAAGCCATCCTATTCGGATAGAAATAACCTATGATTCAGTTATAGATAATGAGCCAATTACATTTAAACAATACACAAGTGTTAATATTAACAATCCAAAGATGGATGAGGAACTCGGTAATGAGGAAGATAGCAAAAAGGGGCAACCTAAGGTTATTGTTGGAGAATATAAAGTAACGCCCACAATTGTAAAAGCTGGGGAAGAGTTTCAACTAGATATTGGATTTTTAAATACAAATAAACTTAAATCTGTTCATAATTTAAAGGCGAATTTAACAATTAGGGAGCAAGGAGAGAATGATGCAGGCAACGTATTCACCCCTGTCAATGCAAGTAATACATTTTATATTTCTTCCCTTTCACCAGAAGAAATGGCCACTAAGAACATTACAATGTACACCATTCCTAATGCCCTTCCAAAAACATACCAAGTTCAATTAGAACTTGAGTATGAGGACGGCAACGGAAATCAGATAACGGCTACTGAAAATATTGGGATCCCAGTAGAACAAACCACTAAAGTAGATATTGCAGAAATCGAAATGGATATGTTTACCTTAGGTATGCCAATGCCTCTTAATGTAAGCCTATATAACACAGGTAAAACCAACATTAGCAACCTGATGATTTATACAGAAGGAGAGGGCTTTAGTGTTCAAGATAACAAAATGTTTGTAGGAGCATTTGAGAAGGGTGCTAGTGAATATTATTCTCCAACAATCATACCAGAAATGCCAGGAATGTTACAAGGAACCGTTGTGGTAGAATACGAAGAAGCCACAGGGGAAATTGTTCAAATTCGTAAAGACTTTGATTTTGAAGTCATGGAAATGATGCCTGAGTTCCCAGATGATATGGGAGAAATGCCTTTTCCTGAAGAGGAAAAAAAGAGTAAATTACCAATTGTTATAGGGATTATTGCAATTATAGCCGCAGCTATTGTTACGACAGTCGTAATCCGTAAAAAAAGAAAAGAAGAAAAAGAAATTGAGTTTGATTTAGATGAATAATATAGATTTAATCCGTATGAGTATCGGAAACTTATGGCGGCGTAAGTTACGAACATCCTTAACAGTACTTGGTGTCATCATAGGAACGAGCTCTATTGTTCTTATGATTTCCCTAGGTCTTGCAATGAGTACCAATTTCAAAAACCAAGTCGAACAATGGGGTAGCCTAACGGTAATAGACGTCTATTCAACAGGCGGTGGTTGGAGTGAAATGGGTGGAAATATGAGTAATCAGGCAGGTCAACTAGATGATGCAGCAGTTGAGGTTTTTAAACAAATACCAAAGGTTAAAATCGTTATTCCCACAATTGATATTAATGCAAACCTAGTCATAGGTAAATATGTAACTCCGTGGGGAGTCAACATAGTAGGAATGGACTCAGAAATGATGGCTGCCCTAGATTACATTGCTTCTGATGGGAGAGATCTGATGCCAAACGAAGAAAATGTAATTGTTATGGGTTCTCAAATCCCCTATGAACTAACTAAAAAAGGGAAAATGCCAAATTGGGAACAAAGAGAAATGGCTCCCGTCAATTATTTTGAAGACAGGGCTCACATTACATTTGAAAGTATGGATCCATATGGTGATCAGAGAAGACAGGGCTTTGGCCAAGAAGAGAACAAAGTAAAGCCACCAAGGCCATTAGATGTCAAAGTAGTAGGAATTCTTCCAGAAGGCAATTGGGAAACAGCATACAATATATATATGCCAATGAAAAATGTCCTTAAGTTAATAGAGGAAAAAGAAAAATACGAAGCCCAGTTAAATGGCAAGCCTATTTCAAAGAAAAAGACGCCTAGAATATATCAAAATGTAAAAGTTAAAGTAGATGATATGAAAAATGTAACCCTTGTACAAGAAGAACTAGAAAAGCTAGGCTACTCTTCATATAGTAATATGGATACCTTAAATCAAATGAATGAAATGGCCCAGGGAATTCAACTCGTATTAGGTGGTATCGGTGCTATATCATTGTTAGTTGCAGCTATCGGTATTACCAATACAATGATTATGGCTATTTATGAAAGAACAAGGGAAATAGGGATTATGAAAGTAATCGGTGCTGTTATTTCAGATATTCGAAAAATGTTCTTAATTGAATCAGCCTTTATAGGTTTTTTAGGTGGAGCCATAGGCATTGTATTTTGTTACTTGGCTTCTTGGCTACTCAATACATTTGGAGCTGGATTTGCTGGTGGGCTTATGGGGATGGGAGGCGGATATGGAGACGTTAAAACCTATGTATCTATAATCCCTATATGGCTATCCCTATTTGCCTTAGGATTTTCAACCATTATAGGCTTAATAGCAGGATACTTCCCGGCAAAAAGAGCCATGAAATTATCTGCCTTGTCGGCTATTAGAACTGAGTAACAAAACAAAACAGTAGGAACAGTCCCCAAAGAAGCGTGGGGACTGTTCCTACTGTTTTGTTTTTAAATCAACTCACCTATTTGGGTAACGCCTACATATATTTGGGATAACTTATACCAGGTTCCCCTTCCTACAATACCATCAGGGACAAGGTGAAATACTTCTTGGAACACTTTTACTGATTCTTCTGTGCTAGGGCCAAAGTCTCCATCTGTTGCAACAAGCGGTATCCTTGGGAAGTTTCTGGCAATATTATTAAGCTGATTTTGTATTGTGCGAACATCTGGGCCAGAAGACCCTAGTTGTAGGGGGGTTCCGGGATATGATTCTGGACTACCCATAACTTGTGGTGCCGTTGTTAGGGAGATATTACTGCCATAATAGGATCTTAGAATTTCTATAGCACTCAGGCCTTGTTGGCCAAGATTTTTAGAGCCCCATTGTGTCATCCATGTAGCAAGTGACTATAAACATTATACATTTAAATAATACTCGATATCAATAATACTGTTTTTCTTATCGATAGTAATGCACTTCACGAATGAGCGGAGTGCATTATTTTTTTGCTCAATTGTTGCATTTTCATCTTTCAGGATTTCAGAGCCTTCTATCATATTCTTAATTAATTTCTTAGTATTAGATGAGCCTGTAGCCTTGCTAGAAAGGTTTTCCATCTGTGCTCTTACATCTTTCTCTTCTTGGGCTATACGCTCCTTGTTGGCCTTATATTCTTCCATGGTGTCTATTTCGTTTAGATAGGCATTGCGAGCAATGTCATACTTACGCAAAGTTTTATCAAGTTGGGACTGCAGGGTATCAATTTCTATTGTTTCAGTGTGGGTATGAACAACAACTTCTCCTGGAATCTCTTCATAAGCATCAATATCATTATCAATATTATCCAGTATATATCTTTCAAGCTTAATAACAGACATATGATTAGAGGTATCACATGATCCTTTCCTG
>CAYRAL010000202.1:0-3368 GCA_964422235.1 uncultured Candidatus Epulonipiscium sp.
CTTGATATTTTATATATGACCAGAGTACAAAGAGAGCGGTTTTTTAATGAGCAAGATTATGTGCGTTTAAAAGATAGTTATATACTTAATAAGGAAAAAATGAAAAAGGCATCCGATAATTTGATTGTTATGCACCCGCTTCCTAGAGTCAATGAAATTTCTCTCGAGGTAGATAATGATCCTAGAGCAGTATACTTTGAACAAGCTAAGTACGGTATGTTTGTTAGAATGGCTCTTATGATGAAATTATTGGAGGTGTCCCTATGAGACTCACAATTAATAGTATAAAAAAAGGTGTTGTTATTGATCATATTAAGGCAGGACATGGAACTGAGATTTTTAATTATCTAGGTCTTGATAAAGCTGATTTTACGGTTGCTCTTATTATTAATGCCCAAAGCAACAAGCTTGGGAAAAAAGATATTATTAAAATCGAAGATGAAATCAATATTGATTTTGCTATCTTGGGTCTCATTGATCCTAATATTACGGTTAATATTATTAAAGATGAGGTCATCTCAGAAAAAATCAAATTAAAACTACCATCTATGGTTGAAGAAGCTATAAAGTGTAAAAACCCTAGATGTATAACTTCAATCGAAAATCATGTGACACATATTTTTGAGCTCGTTAATGAGGAAAAAGGGATTTATAGTTGCCAGTACTGTGATGACTTGTATACAATCCCAAATATGTAGTAATAAAAACGCCCCTATGGGCGTTTTTATTTTGTTACTATTTAGTGATCTCTAAGTTCTGCATCAAAGTTAGTCTCCAGGCCATTGATGATTTTTTTCATTGTCTTTGAGATTTCTTCTTCTGTTAAGGTTCTGTCTGCAGCTCTAAAAGTTATGTTATAGGCCATAGACTTATGTCCTTCTTCTACTTGTTTGCCTTTATATACGTCAAATAGATTGTAGCTTTCTAGAATCTTTCCACCACGCTGTTTAATGATCTTAGCAATATCCCCAGCTAGAACTTCTTCTTTGACAAGCATTGCAATATCTCTGCTTGTTGATGGGAATTTAGGTAATGGAACAAAGTCTCCTTCTAGTTTTGCAATGGCAAGTAGCTCTTCCATATCTATTTCTGCAAAGTATACATTTGCTTTAATATTGTAGTTTTTGCTTACTGTTGGGTGAATTTCCCCAAAGCTTCCAATGGTATTTTTACCTAGAAGAATATCTGCCCTTCTTCCTGGGTGCATCCATGTTGCGTCTTCGTTTCTTGTATAATCTACCTGATCATCACATCTTAGTCTTTCAAATAGAGATTCAATTATGCCTTTTAGGGTAAAGAAATCTACTTCTGGCCCATACATTGCAATGGTCAGCTTTTGGAGTTCTTTTGGAAGCTGGTCTTCTCCTTGCTTCATAAAGACTTTGCCCACTTCATAAAGGGCTGCTCGTTCGTTCCTTCTATTGTAATTAGTGCTAATTGAAGAAAGTAGTCCATTGAGGGTTGACGTTCTCATAACACTAAAGTCCTCTCCTAGTGGATTGCTTATTGTAAGCACATCTCTAAGTGGTGAGTCTTCAGCTATATTAAGCCTATCAAACACTTTAGGACTCTCAAATGTATAAGTTAGAGCCCCGTGTACGCCGTGTACACTCATTACTTGTCTGATGATATCTGTTATTTGTTGCTCTTTATTTTTTATTCCTACTGTAGGGGTACCACGCTCTAGGGTAGGCTCAATTTTATCATAGCCATATAGTCTTGCTACTTCTTCTGCAAGGTCTGCCATCATTGTGATATCTGGTCTAAATGTTGGGATGGTGACCTTTTTATTTGCCTTGTCTACAACAAATTCTAGGCGTGTAAAATAGTCAATCATTTCATTTTCTGATATATCTGTCCCTAAAAACTTGTTAATTTCTTCTGGGTTATATGAAATGGTAATCTCTTTACGCTTGTTAGGATACATATCAATCACTTCTGATAGGACTTCTCCTGCTCCAATCTCTGCTACTAGCTGAGCTGCTCTATCTACTGCAAGCCCTACAGTGTTTGGATCAAGACCCTTTGTATATTTTACTGAAGAGTCACTACGGATGCCTAGCTTCTTTGAGGATACTCTAATGTTAGAGCCTTTGAAGTTTGCACACTCAAATAAGATGGTCTTGGTTTCTTCAGTTACTTTTGTATCTTGCCCACCCATTATTCCTGCTATTGCAATAGGTTTCTGTGAATCTGCAATAATGAGTATAGATGAGTCAAGCGTTACTTCTTCTTCAAGGAGCGTTGTAATTTTTTCTCCATCTTTGGCATTCCTAATGATTACTTTATGATCTGCTAGCTTATCATAATCGAAAGCATGCATGGGTTGCCCAAATTCTAATAACATGTAATTAGTTATGTCTACGATGTTGTTAATTGGGCGAAGCCCTGCTGAAATTAGACGGTCCTTTAGCCATTTTGGTGATTGTCCTACTTTAACATTTTGGATAATTCTTGCTGCATAGCGAGGGCATAGCTCCTCATTTTGTATGTCGATAGTAGCCATTTCCTTTGCACTGCCGCCAACTTCTGGCACTATAATTTCGGGGAATTTAAATGGCTTCTTAAAGGTTGCTGCTGCTTCACGTGCAAGGCCTAGTATACTAAAGCAATCTGGCCTATCTGATGTAATCTCGAATTCTACAACTGTTTCGTCTAGGCCAAAATATGGTTTTACATCTGCGCCTAGTGTGACCTCACTATGGCAAATATATACACCATCTTCAGGAGCATCTTCAATATCTCCTTCTTCAAAGCCAAGTTCATCTACTGAGCACATCATTCCCTCAGATTCGACTCCTCTTAGCTTGCCTTTTTTTATTGTCATCCCCCCTGGAAGTGTTGCGCCGTCTAAGGCTACTGGAATTACGTCGCCTTCATTGACGTTATCAGCTGCTGTAACAATTTGAAGTAGGGTATCTCCTCCTGTGTCTACTGCCATAATGCGAAGCTTATCTGCATCTGGATGGGCCTCTACAGTGTTGATCTTCCCCCATACGATGTTTGAGATTTCCGCCCCTATTTCCTTAAATGTTTCTATATTTGAACCAGACATAATCATTCCGTCTGTAAATGTTACAATATCACAATCTACATCTGTATACTGTTTTAACCAAGACATTGGTATATTCATAACTTATTTCTCCTTTCCATATTTCCATACAATCTTTGTTCTTTTTTGTTAGGTCCTTAAATTAAAACTGAGATATAAATCTTACATCGTTCTCATAAAATAAACGTAAATCGTTAATGTTGTATTTTAGCATGGTAATACGCTCAAGTCCCATTCCAAAGGCAAATCCGCTATAAATAGTTGGATCAATTCCTGCCATTTCAAGAACTTTAGGGTGTACCATTCCGCATCCTAA
>CAYRAL010000203.1:0-3355 GCA_964422235.1 uncultured Candidatus Epulonipiscium sp.
ATAAGCACCGTAAAGTTATAAAGAAGAATGCCCTGGGGAACAGTTATGATATAACGATATCCCCCTAGCTCTCCTTCAAAATAATACACTCCATTGAGATTATTATTTCTGATTCTTTTAGCCTCTGTAAGTTCTTTATTAATCTCGTCTGCAATGGCCAAAAAATCTTCCTGGCCCATATCCATTAGTTGAGTAATTTTATCAAGGCCTGGCATGGCCTCTAGCTGGGTGGGATAAGATAAATCATCTCTCATATAGCCATGTAATTGAAGGCTATAGTTACCTGGCTTATTTTTATCATGCATTACCTGGTAAGCCGCTGCTTGGTCTATATCTATAGGTATTTTTTTGTCCATAGAGTAAGCCGTTTTCTTTAATATATAGTACTCTGAATTTGTAGCTATTAAGCTTTCTCCACCTGGCCCTTCTATGTAGCCTGTTATAAGCATTCCATTTTGTTCCAGATAGTGTGCTATCTCTTCAAAGGCCATAGAAATATCAGGTTTTAATGCCCACCTAAAATCTAATCTTCTAGTATCACTTTCTGGCCGATACTCAAAAAACAAGTAACATCTGTCTATAGCCAATAGCTCTTGTATCATCTCATTATTTTTACCTGCTTGGGTCATTTCACTTTCCCGCTCAGCCACCCAAGTAAGGAGCTGCTCTTCACCCATGACATCAGCAATGATTTTTATTGCAGGATGTTCGAATAATAACATATAATTATTTAGCGGTTCTATAAAAATATCGCTGATAAACTGATGACCTGGAGATGTAAGTGAGTCCACCAAAATAGTTATTCTGGCACGATCATCTTCTAGATTATATTGCCCCTTCATAGCATCTGGATGAGTATTTTTTATAAGGGGCATATTGTTATTTTGAAATTCTTTTTCTAAATCTGAAAGCAAGATAATCCCCTCTTGCTCTGTATTATAAATTAACTCTTGCCTAATAGTGTCTATGCCTACTTCCCCTATCCCTGACATGGAGGCATTAGAGTTTACGCATCCAGTTAATAATAACATACTCATTATAGCGATTATAAATCCTTTCATCTTATCACCTGCTTTCTATCCATGTTTTATGGTCATTTCTATACTTTTATGGCTAATAAAATAACCTAAAGCAGTACCCGTAACCATTGAAATTAACGTTACAACTGGGCTTTCTATACCTGTAAATATTGCAATAATGATTGGAAGTAGAAGTAAACTACAGACCGTTGTACCTATGACTAAAAGCCTTCCTACCCAAGGATAGAGTGCAATCTCCCCATTTTTTTCAACATCATAATGCTGGATAAAATAGCGTCCTAATAAAGCATTTATAATAATACTAATGACTAAAATAGCCATATATAATGGGAACCACTGGTAAGTATACCCCCCATAAATATTAGTATAAGTGTTAGAGAAATTATAGTTACTTAATACAGATATATTTCCTACAAATTTAAATTCAGGGCTTCCGAGTAAGAAGATCTGTGCCCATTTTTCTAACTTTCCTGAGTAATGAAAATCAGCAATGGATAGGAGCCATAGATTTACTGGGACTGCATAAGCTAAAAATAGGGGCACTAAAAAAACAATCCCTCCTATAATACTGGCCACTATATTTTGGCCAATTAAGGTTTGAACCATCATTAAAAATGAATACGTTGCTACCATAATAAGCCATAAGAATACCAGCCAAAGAAGCAAAACCCTGACGCTATCTTGTGCTTTTAATAACTCTCCCAAAGAGGAGTACTGATATACTCTACTAATCCAACTTAGGCGCCGCCCTCGTATCGTATAAAGGGCTGCTGCGAAAAATAGTAGGGGGACTGTAAATGTGCTCAGGCCCATTAGGTATTTTATCTTATATTGCTCCTTGCGCGTATAGGGCAAACTATTCATAAACTTGCCAACACGACTATTTCGGTCATGTGCAAATAACACGCCTACAAGGAGCATCATGGTGATTAGGAGGCTGGGAACCATTAACCTATTGGATCTATATAATTGCTCTACAAAAATGCCACTATGGTATTGCCCTAAAAGATGATAGGCTTTTTCTTTAGCCATATTATCACTGAGTATAAGTGCAGATAATGCAAATATCCCGCTATAGAGCAGCATCACCCATTTTAAACTTTTCCATTCTTTTTTTACCAGCGGATGATTCATGATCTTCTCACTTCCTTTCTAGCATTTAATCTATCTAAATTTACCTTCATCTCACCCACCATGCTTTTCAGAGATTCTAACAATTTTCCTCATGATTAAATAGCCTACTAAAGCGCTAAGGGTAAATGTAATGATTTCATAAGGAACTGATTGAATTCGAATAACTTGCCTGATAAGATTATTTCCCAGTAGCCCACTGCATAAAGCAACTCCTGGGACTAATATTCCTTCCATCCAGGAAAACATCAGTAAATATCCATTTCGGCTCATATCATTTTTCTCATAAAACTTAATCCCTCCATATACAGCTATGACTGAAATGACTATTAAAACAATAATCTTTATGATATAGTATTCACTTGAAAAAACTGGATTAATACGAAGTTCGTCTTGCCCAAGCTGAATCACTTTCAAGGTAATTCTTCTATTGGGTACCATAAAAGAATACAAACTGCTCCACTTGATATTGTATAAACGCCAATTGTAATTATTAAAAATCCTAGATAAGGTTATGCCCCCTGCTTTTAAAATAAACCAGGGTGTGGCTACTACAATTGCTCCTATGATACTAGCAGCTATATTATTGGCAATTAAACTTTGCATAAGCATAAGGATGCTAAAAAAAGCTATGATAAATAAATATGATTGAGCTAAGACACCTATAACATGCCATACCGTATCATAGGTTGACAACTCTACATAGCCAATTGTGCTATACCACTGGTGAATCCAGCTTATATTTATCTGGCGCATGATTACGATTAGTAGAGTGGCTAATAAAAACGGGATGGTAAAGGCCAATATACCCACCAACCACTTAAGCTTAAACTGCTCTTTTTTCGTAAAAGGAAGGCTACTCATAAACATGCCGACACTATCTTTTCGATCACTCTGAAATAAGAGGATACTCATGATCACAATAACAGGTAAGAGCAATAATACTAATGTCCCAAAATCCTTATTAAAATTCTCTAGAAAAACAGGCCCTATTATCCGCCCTCCCTGGTCTATTCTATGTGAATAGTGACTCAAAGCCCCCTCTGGCCCCAAAAGCATTTCTTGGGCTTGACTCAGTGAATAGCTAATTGAAAGAAACATAATCAAAAACATAGCTGTAATTAGCCCACTCCACCACTTAGCTGTTTTCCATTCTTTCCAAAAAAGAGGATGTTTAAAAAACA
>CAYRAL010000204.1:0-3334 GCA_964422235.1 uncultured Candidatus Epulonipiscium sp.
AAAAATGCAAACTTGCTGGCAAGGATTTGATTTTGAGGGCAAACTTGCTAAGATTAAAGGAGGATTATAATGAGTGTTTATGACGAATTAGTGGAGCGTGGCTTTATTGAACAAGCGACTCACGAAAAAGAAACAAGAGAATTATTAGAAAACGAACAGGTAACCTTCTATATCGGTTTTGACCCTACTGCTGATAGTTTACACGTTGGGCATTTTGTTGCTGTTATGGCCATGTCCCACATGCAGCGTGCAGGTCACAGGCCTATTGCATTACTAGGCGGTGGAACTGGTATGATTGGTGACCCAAGTGGCAAAACTGATATGCGCAAAATGATGACCAGCGAAACCATTGACCATAACATTGAGTGTTTCAAAAAGCAACTTTCAAGGTTTATGGAGTTTGGTGATGATAAGGCCATGATTGTTAACAACGCAGACTGGTTACTTGATCTAAACTATGTGGATTTCCTGAGGGAAGTTGGTGTCCATTTTTCAGTAAACCGTATGTTGGCTGCTGATTGTTTTAAGCAACGTTTAGAAAAAGGCTTATCATTTTTTGAATTTAACTACATGCTTATGCAATCCTATGATTTTCTAGAATTATACAGACAGCATGGCTGTAAGCTTCAAATGGGTGGAAACGATCAGTGGTCTAATATCATTAGTGGTGTTGATCTTGTTCGCCGCTTACACGGTGAAACTGCTTTTGGTCTTACTTTCTCACTACTTACAACCAGTGCAGGTAATAAAATGGGTAAAACTGAAAAAGGGGCTGTCTGGTTAGATCCTAACAAAACATCTCCATATGAGTTCTATCAATATTGGCGAAATATTGCCGATGCTGATGTTCAAAAATGCTTATCCCTACTTACCTATTTACCAATGGATGAAGTTCGTAGGCTAGGCGCTCTAGAAGGTGCCCAGATTAACAAAGCTAAAGAAGTCCTTGCCTATGAAGTTACTAAAATCGTCCATGGTGAAGAAGAAGCCACTAAGGCGACCAAGGCGACTAAAGCACTATTTGAGGGTGGATCCCAGGCTGGATCAATTCCTACAACCGAAATGAGTAAAGAAGACCTAGGAAAAGGGATGGATATTTTAACCCTACTTCAAAAAACAAAAATGATTCCCACACGTTCTGAAGGCCGTCGTCTTATTACACAAGGTGGTATTAAGGTTGACGGAGAAAGTGTTGAGGGTATTGAATTACTCATTACACCTGAATCTTTTAAAGACGGTACTTTAATGATTCAACGTGGTAAAAAGGCTTTCCATAGAGTTAACTTAATCTAAGGCAAATCAAAATAAATTAAAAGCATGTCCCTTAAAATAGGGAGCATGCTTTTTTATCTAATGTTTTTTAGTAGTTCTATTAAGAACTCCCAAACATTTTTGGTTGAACTAATGCTCATATTTTCATCTGGCGTATGGGCTCCTCTTATATTAGGACCAAATGAAATCATATCTACCCCAGGTAATTTTTCAGAAATAAAACCACACTCGAGGCCTGCATGAATTGCATTAACTGCAGGTAACTTCCCATACATCTGCTCATAGACACTCATGGCCAGCTCACGAATAGGTGAGTTGGGCTCATATACCCACGCTGGGTAGTCTGATACCTTTGAAAATTCTGCTCCTACAAGCTCACCTAATGCTTCAACTTTAGAGACTAGCAACTCTTTCCTACTAGGAACCGAGCTTCTTAGGGCACTAGAAAAAAACATATGGTCAGAAGTCGTCTTAACAATTCCTAGATTAAGGGATGTTTCAACAAGGTTTTCCATATCCATACTCATTGCTTCTATACCATTAGGGTGAAGGAGTAAGATAGTAATACTATTTTCCTTTATATCTTTAGGCAAAACATAGTCTATACTGTCACTTGCAACAGGCTCTATTGTGATCTTAATATCTGGATCTTGGACCCTAAATTCATTGGTAAAGACTTTGCTCCATTCCTCTATAATATTTAGGAAGTCATCTTTATCTGCTTTGTTGATTCCTATAACTGTATGTGTTTCTCTAGGAATAACATTGTCTTTTGAACCACCTTGCAGAGATGCAAGTTCAAACTCTATCTGGCCTTGAATTGCATGTAAGAGACGACCCATTAATACTGTAGCGTTGGCCCTTTCTAGGTGAATCTCTGCACCTGAATGTCCGCCTTGTAATCCTTCTATGGTAATCTTATAAAAGCCCAGCTCTGGATTGGGCTTATTAGCCTTGTAATTCAGTGCTAATTGAGTTCTCACACCCCCTGCACAGCTAACTAGGAATTCTCCCTCTTCTTCTGTATCTAGATTAATTAGGATTTTGCCGTCTAGGTGTTCTGGGTGCATATTTGCAACCCCTGTCATACCCCGTTCCTCATCTATGGTCATTAACATCTCAAGGGCTGGATGTTCTATATTATCAGCAGCTAATATAGCCATCTGATAGGCTATCGCTACGCCATTATCCGCTCCTAGGGTTGTTCCTCTTGCTCTAATTAAATCCCCATCTATATATAAGGCTAAAGGGTCTTTTTTAAAATCATGGTCTGTATCGTTACCCTTTTCACAAACCATGTCTAAATGTCCTTGTAATATTATAGTAGGAGCATTTTCATATCCTTTTGTGGCTGGCTTTTTAATGATAATATTATAGACTTCATCTTGAATGACTTCTAGCCCAAGGTCCTTGCCAAATGAAAGCATATAATCACTAATTGCTTTTTCGTCTCCAGAAGCTCTTGGAATATTACTGATTTGTTCAAAATACTTAAATACTAATTGTGGTTCTAGTTCTGCTAGTACTTGTGTCACTTTACCACTCCTTATGTCTCAATGATTAGCTTAGTTTTTAAAACTATGAATAGGCGCTGGGATTCTTCCACCACGATTGATGAATTTTTCGCAGCTAAAAGGATTTACTTTCATAATGGGTGAATAGCCAAGTAAGCCACCAAATTCAACCATATCCCCTACTTCTTTGCCGATTACTGGAATAATTCTGACGGCAGTTGTTTTATTATTAATCATACCAATGGCCATTTCATCTGCTATAATGCCTGAAATAGTCGTGGCTGGTGTGCTTCCTGGTATGGCTACCATATCAAGTCCTACAGAACAAACACAGGTCATGGCTTCTAATTTTTCTATTGTTAAAGCGCCTTCTTCAACTGCCCTAATCATACCATGGTCTTCACTGACTGGAATAAAGGCGCCACTTAATCCACCGACAGATGATGATGCCATAACGCCACCTTTTTTAACACAGTCGTTAAGCATAGCTAGTGCTGCAGTGGTTCCTGGTGCCCCTGCATACTCAAGTCCCATTTCTTCAAATATTT
>CAYRAL010000205.1:0-3327 GCA_964422235.1 uncultured Candidatus Epulonipiscium sp.
TATAATCTGTCATAACAAACACCCCCAATCTACAACTCTTAAACCATGGTCTTAATTTAAGTTTACAGTTTGTAGCCTGGTTTGTCAACACCTTATTTATGAATGCTGTGTCTTGCACCTGTGGGCAGTGCTCCCATCACATAGCTTTCCCACGGTCTTCCTATGACAGGGTCTAGGATAACAATTGCTCCTTTATCATCTTTTGTCCTAATTAATCTACCGCAACCTTGCTTTAATTTAAGGGCCATTCCAGGATAATCAACTGTGGTAATGGGATCTAAGCCTTGTTCCCTAACCGCTTCACGTTGCATTTCAATAAGAGGATCTTGAACATTTAAAGGGAGTTCCCAAATAATCAGCAAAGTCAATGCTTCCCCTGCTACATCAATTCCTTCCCAAAAGTTGCTTCCGATTAAAACCGTAGGCTCTTCCTCCCGAAACTTTCGGACAAGATAGCCACGCTCTCCTTTATCTTCCCATATTATTTCAAAGGGGAAATCATATCCTTGTAAACCTTTTCTAATTTTTTTCACTTCTTCTAAAGAGTTGGTAAGTATAAGGGCCCGTCCACCATTATCTTTTAATAATGTGACTAAGTGTTCAATTTTATTGGCTGTCTCTAGCAAGTGGATTACCACTTGATTTTCCAAATCAAAAGGACTTCCAATGGTGGAGCTGGATGGCTTTTTTAGGCCAAGTGTTCTTGTAAAATAATCAAAATCACCCTCATTACTTAAGGTAGCAGAAGTAAAGATGACTGGCATTTCTCTCTGGAATAAATGCTTATCTAACATCTCACCAATCCCCCTGGGAACAACCCAGAAGTTACCATCCCTTTTTTCTACCCAAGCAACAATATGACTGCCTTGCTCTCGACAGAATTGGTCTAACGCCCATATTGCTCTTTCAGCCTGCCCCTCATATGCCTGTATTTGATTAGGAGATAATGACTCCGTATATAGTTCTTGTTCTATTTGCATCTCTAGAAGAAAATGGTCTAATGTCTGACGGAAGCTAGTTGCCGCTCTTATTAAGGCCTCACTCCTTCCAATGGATATCCTTTCTGCACTCTCACCTACTATTTGCGAAGACTGCAGCTGGCTAAAAAATGAATTCAAGGCATCTTCCATTCTAGGGGCTGTTAAAACTAAGGAATCTCTCGCTCCCTGTAGGTCGTCAATAGCAGAAATAATCGTTTCTATTTCCTCCCTGTTAATGCGTTGTCCTGCTTGCATGGATGCAGGAAGGAGAACTTTATGCCCCTCATCAAAAACAACTGCACTATAGTCCGGAAGAATGGGCAATTGTCCATTGGCTAACCGCTCTTGCCTTGACCATAAATCACGAAAAAATGTTTCATGATCTACAATTAGTAAATCTCTTGCAAGTCTATACTGTTCCCTTGCTTTCACCAGTTTGCAAAAACCTCGCTTAGAACATATATCACATGCCATATACTCTTCCCATTTAATCTTCTTCCACTCACGATCTGAAATGGTGGGTATTTCTGAGCGTTCACCTCCTTTAGTTTTACTTAACCACTCATTGATCTCATCAGACATGACACCTAATTCTTCCCTGTTTTCATTTACCCTGACATCACAGATATACTGATTTGGGTCTTTGGCCATGGCAGTATCTATTTCCAACTTGAGTAGTTTGGATAGGGTACTAATGTCTCCTCCGGGGCCAGCAAGTTGCTCCTGAAGCGCTGTGCTAGCACAGGCAATGACCACAGGTTTGCCAGTAAAGTGGGCGTAGGGTATTGCTGATAGTAAATAGGCAAAAGTTTTCCCTGTTCCAAGTCCTGCTTCTCCTAAGTGAACCTTTTTATCACACATGGCACCGGCAATTTGAAAAGCCGTAAATATTTGCTCATCTCGAACTTCATATCCAGATTCAGGAAGGTGATCATATAATACATCACCAATCCACTCAACTAATTTCCCTTGAAATTCTTGCTTATTTTTATATTCAAAGAGTTCTTTCCTTCTTGTTCCCATATTTGTTTTGCTCCTATATCATTATGCATATTTAACTTAATCTCACTATCCTTTTTTGATTAAATTACCTTAGTTGTCCAGTCTTCTACATTCCACACATCAGTTATAAAACTTTCATAAAAGTAGGGCTCATGGCATACAAGTACCACCGTACCTTTAAAATTACCAATAGCTTTTTCAAGCTCATCTTTCGCCTCTAGGTCCAAATGATTGGTAGGCTCATCTAATATAAGTAAATTAAGCTCTTTCAGGAGGATTTTACACAGTCTAACTTTTGCATTTTCTCCACCTGAGAGCACCTTCATCTGGCTTGTAATGTGATCTGTCGTAAGTCCGCATTTAGCCAGCTCACTACGTACTTCATGATTGGTAAGGATTGGATAAGCTTCCCAAATCTCTTCAAGAGCTGTGTTAGCGTTATCCCTTGAATCCTCTTGTTCAAAGTAACCGTACTCTACATTTTCGCCAAATTGGATTTGCCCAGAGATTGGCGGAATGATGCCAAGTAGTGTTTTTAACAGGGTAGATTTACCAAGGCCATTGACACCACAGATGGCGATTTTTTTACCTCTTTCAATATTAAAGCTAAGAGGACTTGTAAGAGGCTCATCATAACCAATTACCAAATCACTAGCTTCTATAAGGAAACGACTAGGCGCTTTGTACTGTTTAAAGGAAAAGATTGGTTTGGGTTTTTCACGAACCTTTTCAATCATTTCCATCCTATCTAGTTGTTTCATACGACTTTTTGCCATACCCGTTGTAGCAACACGTGCTTTATTACGAGCAATAAAATCCTCAAGCTTCCCAATTTCTTTTTGTTGTTTTTCAAATGCTTTTTCTTGTTGGCGCTTTTTAAGATCATAAAGGCGAAGGAACTCGTCATAGTTACCGACATAACGTGAGAATTCACAGTTTTCCACATGATAAATAAGGTTGCATACCTGGTTGATAAAGGGAATATCATGAGACACAAGCATAAAGGCATTCTCATATTCAACAAGATAGCGGGTAAGCCACTCAATATGCTCCGCATCTAAATAGTTTGTCGGCTCATCTAGAATAAGAATAGTTGGATTTTGAAGTAAAAGCTTAGTCAGTAGCACTTTAGCCCGTTGTCCACCACTTAGTTCTTCTACTTTACGCTCAAGACCAATGTCACATAAACCTAAGCCTTGGGCAATTTCTTCTATTTTAGAGTCAATGACATAAAAACCACTAGTATCTAGCATATTTTGAATCTCAGCGGCATCTTCCATCATACGGATCACTTCATCATCAGAAGATTCCCCACCATTTGGTGCGTTTTTAATAATTTCAGATT
>CAYRAL010000206.1:0-2475 GCA_964422235.1 uncultured Candidatus Epulonipiscium sp.
TAACTGCTGCATATCCTGCTAAGAAACCTGCTTGCTCTTCAGCATAGTAAATTGCATATACATTGTCATTGATTGTGAAATCTGTATAGTCAGCATCATGCGGTTGTCCGTCTAAAATAATAAATTTAATTTCTGGGTATTCATCTTGTGCCTTATACACTGCTTCTTCGAATAAGTAACCTGGGCATACAACAACTTTGGCCCCACCATCAATAGCTAAACTAATTGTGTTTAAATAGGCATCTGTTGTTTTTTCTGCTGGTTGATAGTATTTGTATGTAACATCGTTCTCTTTAGCATACTCTTCTACACCTTCCCATGAACCTTGGTTAAAAGACTTGTCGTCAATTGTACCGATGTCTGTTATTAGGGCTAATTCATAGCCTGATTGTTTATTACACCCCACCATAGTAAACACAAGCATTGTTACTAATAATACTGATAAAATTTTCTTCATTTATTTTCCCCCTTTTTGATTGTTTAATTACATACTAATAATATCATATGACCCATTTTTTATCAATTCATCAGTAACAAGTTTAATATTACCTGTAAGAAATCATTTTAATCTTTCAGAAAATCTTCAATGTGTTGTTTTGTTTTGGTGGGCAATGCATCTATAAGATAATTACGATCAGCCATCTTATTGTCTTCATATGCTTGCATCATTATTTCATTCGCTCTTTCTACTTCTTCTTTTAGTTCTCTAGCTGATAATAAGGCTCCTGCCTTTCCTCTAATGATGACCTGCTCTAAAGCATCTGATGTAGCCACAGTTATCTTGTACTTTCCATGGTGCTCATATACAAAGCTTTCTATATAATGGTCTGCTGTTTGAGCTTCCTTTGTATAGACCACATGAATATTATGATAATCTATCATTTGGGCCCTATTTCCTTCAACACGGTAAGCATCAAATACGACAATAATATGAGACCTTCTGATTCCTTGATAATTACTTAGACAATCCAGTAATTTGATTCTGGCACCATCCATATTATCCTCTACCATATCCTTTAGCTCTGGCCATGCAAAGATAATATTATAGCCGTCCACTAGAAGATACTCTTTCCTATCTTCTTTTTGTCTGCTGGGAAATTTAGCCGGTGCAGAATAATTCAGGCCTAGGGTCTTAGGTTTATTCCAAGACGTTTTTTTCCCTTTGTTAGCATTCACAGCCCTATTTATAATCTCATCTATTTCTTCTAAACTCATAGATCTTTTATCTGGGATTCTAGATTTGTCATAGTCTTCCCGCTGCAAATAAGCCTCAACATGCATATAGTCTTTCACTTCATCCCAGCTGACCAAAAATCCATCCCCATGTGCGCAAAACACTGAGCCTGTTGGGTTTTCTATGTCTCTTTCCGAATCATATCCCATATACCCTATGACTTCTTCTGGATTATGACAGGGCTCATAGCCTTTAAAACTAACAAACAACCTGCCATGACCTTTTGTATAGCCAATGACCTCTGTTTGGTAGTTTCTCATATTAACAACTGGGGCACTTCCTACAAGCACTGTCATCTCTTCACCTGTATGGGAAATTTCACAGGTCCCTTGCATATGCTCTATATCTGTCATGGCCCGCCCCACCATTTGGCTGGGTAGCTCTAGTTGGAACTCATAATAAGGTTCTAACAATATAGATTTAGCCTGCTTTAAACCTTGGCGTACTGCCCGGTAAGTAGCTTCCCTAAAGTCACCACCTTCTGTATGCTTTTTATGTGCCCGGCCTGCCACTAAGGTGATTTTCATATCTGTAATGGTAGAGCCCGTCAGGACACCTTTATGAACTTTTTCCTCTAGATGGGATAAAATAAGTCTTTGCCAACTTTTCTCCAATACATCCTCACTACAATCTAATGCAAAGACCAAGCCACTCCCTAAAGGGCCAGGCTCTAATAATAGGTGAATCTCTGCATAATGCCTAAGTGGCTCAAAGTGTCCAACCCCTTCCACCTTATTGGCAATGGTTTCTTTATAAACAATACTTCCCTCATCGAATGCTACAAGGGTATCAAAACGCTCTTTTATAAGGCTTTGTAAAATCTCTATTTGTACTTCCCCCATGATCTGCGCTTGAATTTCCTGTAGCTCCTCATTCCAGATAATTCGCAGTTCTGGTTCTTCTTCTTCAATTTGGCGTAACTTAGGAAGTATTGCCCTAGGGTCACAGTCTTCCGGCAGTAGAATCTGATAGGATAATACTGCTTCTAATAAGGGCGCAGTTGATGCACGCTGGCTTCCAAGTCCTTCTCCAGGCCTTGTTTGACTCAGTCCAGTTACAGCGCATATGGATCCTGCCCCTATCTCACTGACTGTTTCAAATTTCTCACCTGAATAAATACGAATCTGGTTGATTTTCTCTTCCCAGCCCGGACCTATTAAAGCGTCTCTTACCTTAATCTTTCCTCCCGTAACCTTCATATAGGTCAGGCGATTGCCTTGCTCGTCTCTAGCGACCTTGAA
>CAYRAL010000206.1:2485-3297 GCA_964422235.1 uncultured Candidatus Epulonipiscium sp.
TAGATACGAATTTCGTTAACCTTTTCATTATTTGAATTATTACTTATTGAATCTTTTACTTTCAGGGTGCCACCTGTAATTTTCATATGTGTTAGACGGATATCCTTTTCATCTCGAGTAATTTTAAATACTTTTGCCCCGAATTCTTCTGGATAGCTAGATTCAGTGCCATATTTTATAATATTTTTGATCAAAGTCTCTATGCCTTCTAATTTTAAAGCTGAGCCAAAAAAACATGGAAATACCTTGCAGTCTTTAATGACTTTTGCAATCTGGGAACTACCAACATAGCCTGTTTCCAAGTAGCTTTCCATTAGTGTTTCATCACACATAGCTAATTGATCATAAAAGTCTTCTGACCCTTCCTCATCAAATGCAATACAAGCATTATTGAGCTTCTTTTTCAATTCGTTGATTAACTTTGCCTTATCTGTCCCCTTTTGATCCATCTTATTAACAAATATAAAAACAGGGATCTTATACATAGTAAGTAGCCGCCACAATGTTTTAGTATGGCCTTGGACACCATCGGCGCCACTAATGACTAAAATGGCATAGTCTAGGACCTGTAATGTTCTTTCCATTTCAGCTGAAAAATCTACGTGTCCTGGGGTGTCTAATAAAGTAACCTGAGTTTGGTCTACTTCAAACATAGCCTGTTTTGAAAAGATGGTAATGCCTCTTTCTCTTTCTAAGTCATAATTATCTAAATAAGCGTCCTTTTTATCCACTCTGCCTAATTTCCGAATTTTGCCACTCAAATAAAGCATACTCTCTGACAAGGTCGTCTTACCAGCATCTACATGTGCTAA
>CAYRAL010000207.1:0-3285 GCA_964422235.1 uncultured Candidatus Epulonipiscium sp.
ATAGATTTAAAAAATACTTGACTATAATGGATATTTCCCATAGTATATAAAGAGTAATAAATATGTTTCCGTAGCTCAGCTGGATAGAGCGCTCCCCTCCTAAGGGAGAGGCCGTGAGTTCGAATCTCGCCGGGAACGCCATACTAGTAGAAGAACCAACAGACCCTTGCAACGATAGCTGCAAAAGTCTGTTGGTTCTATTTAGTTACATAATAAATTACTAGGATAGTGAAACTAATATGATTGTCTTTACGTCTAAGTAATAAGAACATATAATTAACTTAACAGGAGGCGATTGTTATGAAGAAAAAAATTAAAAACATATTATGGATGGTCTTTGTCGTTAGCATATTAGTAACAGGATGTGCTTCAGCAAGTAAAAACTATGCAAGTAAATCCGAAAGTGCACCTATGCAGGATATGGGTGTCCGTGAAGAAATGGCCCAAGATTCTATGGTAGAAAATGAAGTAGGATTTGATGGGGAATCCCCAAAGAGAAATACCAATCAAAAATTAATACACAGGGCTAGTATGAATGTTGAAGTAATAGAAAAATTAGAGCCTATCATCCTGTCAATTCAAAGCTTTGTAGATGGTCATAGTGGCTATATTGAAAATATGGAGCAATATAGAATTGGTTACGACCCTATAACACAGGAACAACTAGAAGCAATTTTTATGAGAATTAGGATTCCACACGAACATTATAATAAAGCCCTTCAAACCATAGCAGATTTAGGCACGGTTGTTAATAAAACCAGTAGTGTTGAAGATGTAACCCTTCAGTATAGTGATATTGAAAGTACCCTAAAGATGTATAAGGTTGAGCAGGATCGATTGCTAAAAATGCTAGAAAATGAGACCACAGATATTAAAGATATGATTGAAATAGAAAAAAGACTTAGTGAGGTAAGGATAGAACTAGAAAAGCAAGAATCAGCAAGACGCTCACTAGCGTCTCAAATTAATTATGATACAATTGAACTTGAACTAAGGCAAGTAAGAAGAGCCAGTGATGAGGGGGTTAAAACAACATTTGGAAGTAGAGTTAAAACAACCTTTGTAAATTCTATTGATAGTGTTATTATCTTTTTCCAAAATTTTGTATTAATGGCCACTTATATGGCAATACCTGTAATAATAATAGCCATTATATTTGGGACCGTATATATAATCGTTATTAAAATAGTAAAACAAAAAAAGAGTAAGACGGAATCTAAAAAGGAAAACGATGCAGACTAAATAGTGATATGATATACTATATATAGTTGATTTTAAATTGTTATTTACAGGGGGAAAACAATGAAAGTACCATACCTAATGACACCAGGACCTACACAGGTGCGAGAGAACGTAAGACTAGCTAGAGCTAAAGAATGTACCAATCCAGATATAGATCCTAATTTTTATGAATTTTATAAAGAAACTTGTTTGCAGATAGGAGAATTTTTGCAAACAAAAGAAGATGTTCTTATTTTGTCAGGGGAGGGGATTCTTGGACTCGAAGCTGCATGTGCTTCTTTAACAGAAGCAGGAGATCGGGTTCTTGTCCTTGATAATGGAATTTTTGGAGAAGGCTTTGCCGATTTTGTTACCATGTACGGCGGGGAGCCGGTTATATTTAAAAGTGATAGGACTAAAGCTATTGATGTGAATGGCTTAAGGGAATTCCTAGAAAAGGATCATAATTTTAAGTATGCAACAATCGTTCATTGTGATACGCCATCAGGCGTCCTTAATCCTATGGATTTAATCTGTCCATTGCTTAAAGAATATAATATTATAACTGTAGTCGATAGTGTTGCAGCTATGGGCGGAGAGCCACTACTAACAGATCAATGGCAAGTAGATATAGCGCTAGGGGGTTCTCAAAAGTGCGTATCTGCACCTCCTGGACTAACATTTCTTAGTATTAGCCAAGATGCATGGACGGCTATGGAAAATAGAAAAACACCAATTGCTTCATATTACTGTAACTTGTTAATATGGAAAAACTATTATAAAGATAAGTGGTTCCCATACACAATGCCAATTAGTGACATACAAGGGCTGCGTCTTGCGATTGATAATATTTTAGAAGAAGGACTGGACAATATGCAAGAAAGACACGCCCAAGTAGCAGGGTATACAAGGGAAAGATTGTTAGAAGCAGGCTTAGAATTATATTTAGAAGATGGATTTTCCACTACTGTAACAGCTGTTAAAATTCCAGATAGTATAAAAGGAAGCCAGCCAATATTAGACTATATGCTAGAAACGTATAATATTATGGTTACAGGTAGCTTTGGATATTTACAAGATAAGGTAATTAGAATTGGCCATATGGGTGAAAATGCCTATATAAGCAAGGTTAAGGTTACAGTCAATGCTTTAATAGAAGCGGTTCAAAGTTTAAAAAAGCTTTAAGGGGAATAGCTTCTTCTTGAAGCTTTTTTCATGTAAATTCAGTTTGTAGATGTTAATATAATAAATTTGAAAGGAAATACAATATGTCTAAAATAGTCGTACTAGCTGAAAAGCCTTCTGTGGGAAGAGATATAGCAAAAGTCTTAAATTGCCACAAAAAAGGGAATGGGTTTATAGAAGGAGATAAGTATATTGTAACCTGGGCACTAGGTCATTTAGTGACACTAGCGGATCCAGAGCGTTATGGGGATAAGTATAAGACATGGAATATAGAAGACTTGCCAATTATACCAGGGCAAATGAAAATTGATGTCATTAAACAAAGTAGTAGGCAATATAATGCAGTAAAAAGCCAACTCCTTAGGAAAGATGTCAGTGAAATCGTTATTGCCACAGATGCTGGGCGTGAAGGGGAATTGGTCGCAAGGTGGATTATAGATAAAGCAAGAGTTAATAAACCCATGAAGCGTCTTTGGATTTCTTCTGTTACAGATAAAGCCATTAAACAAGGATTTGCCAAGTTACGGCCTGCAAAGGAATTTGAAAACTTGTATGCATCAGCCGTGGCCAGATCGGAGGCAGACTGGGTAGTAGGTATTAATGCAACCAGAGCATTAACCTGCAAACATAATGCGCAGCTATCCTGTGGGAGGGTTCAGACGCCTACCATTGCTATGATTGCCCAAAAGGAAGAAGAGATTAGAAAGTTTAAAGCGAAAGAGTTTTACGGCATTACAGCTATGGCCGGGAAAATCAAGTTGACATGGCAAGATAAAAAAACAAAGGATATCAAAACCTTTAGTCAGGATTATTGTGATGGGCTAATAAAATCATTAGGGTCCAAACAAGCAAAGGTTATAGATGTAGATAAGATTTTAA
>CAYRAL010000208.1:0-3276 GCA_964422235.1 uncultured Candidatus Epulonipiscium sp.
TATACCCCTTACTATATTTATTATTCCTTCTCTTCTTTATCTTTGTTTTTTTGAATATAAATATCTAATGCTTTATTCCCCTTTTTAAGCAATCCTATGACTAACACAATTCCGTATATACACAAAATAATTACTGCTATATTAGCTACCATAGTTATTAGAAAAAGGACTGTATCCCCCCAAGTTGTTGCGTTTACTTCAATTACTTTCATGATTCCCCCCTAAATAATTTTTGATATATGTATTTCCTTTATCCTTACCAGTAATACCAAGCTTTGCTTGGCGCACTAACGTCTCACGTATTCCTGATCTTCTGCAGCCCTACACCCTAATCTAAAGTTGCATAAATATTGAAAATTTAACCAGACATCTAAGATATTATTTCCTTCTAAAATCATATCTTTCATTAGGCACCTTCAATGTTTGTCCATTAATTGAAACTGTTTCATCGTCAATCCATTCAATATGTGCTTTCTCTAGACGATAAGCCCAGTAAATATTCTTAGGTTTCCTTTTACTTTTATTAAAGTTTAGCTCACCTCTAACTGCATATGACGTGGTGGCACCACCATCACTCAAATACGCCTTAACTGTATATGTCCCATTAGGTGATTCTGCTTGGGATATTAACTCACCCTTTGGCAATCTATTCATATCAAAAAAAGCCCAGTATCCTCCTAGAATTAGAACTGAAATAATTACAACTGCTATTACTACTATTTTCTTTTTCATTTACCCTTTCCTCTCCTCTTATCCAATTGAGTTGCTAAGCTTAGATTATAGGTGGGGGATAGTACCATGTTATGTGAAGTCAATAGCAGTAAACAGCCGACCCACAACTGTTATCTCCCTGTATCTTTAAAAAATAAAAGCTTAGCTATCACTAACAATATAACTACTAACCCAAATATAAATAATGCTGTACCAATTTCAATTAATGCTAATTCTCTAATTGCCCATACTGTATCTTCACGCTCTCCAGAATAGGAATACTCCTGTGGCCATGACATACCACTTGCGTTTAGCCTAAGTAAAATACCAACAGCAAATGATATTAACCCTGCTAGCAATATGTAAGTCTCTCTCTTTAACTTATTCATAATAAACCTCCTAATTATTCAATACTGCATCACTTTAAAACATAGCAAGTGATTTTACATAATGTCTCATGTATTCCTGATGTCTGGCAGCCTTATGTAGCTCTTATCTTAAGATGTGGATATTAAGAGTATTATGTAGTACAAACAACTTACCTAACTATTTTTTCATTTCTTTAGTGAAAAACAAATATACCATCCCTGCTATTAAAATTAATCCAAATATACCAGTGAAAATGTTTGGCAATAAGCTGATTGTTACGAAAATAGATGTTGGTCCGTCTGCACCACCTATAATTCCTATTGAGCTTGCTTCTGGTGGTGTTAACAAATGAAAACCTACCCTAACGAGAGTTATTGTCATAATTGTAATCATAATGATGATAACTATTTTTATTGACTTTCTTTTTTCCATTCTATCCCTCCATAATATTTTCTCCTTTTCGGTATCATAATCATTAGTTTATTCCTTGAGCGCAAACTTAATTGCAGATTTAGCATGGATAGCCGTGGTATCAAAAATTGGCACATCAATATCACCTTTCCTTATTAGCATCGGAATTTCTGTACACCCGAGTATTATTCCTTCGTAAATCTAGTACCTAAAGGCCCCACGTTTTTAACTTTCTCAATTTAATCTGTTCCGCTGTGGCATCAGTTATATGTAATAATGGAATATTAATATTTAAGAGTATTATAAGATATGATTATCTAAATATTATACTGCTCTAACCTTCTTTTGTATTCATTCCAAAAGGCTTCTATCCCATTCATGTAACGGCAATATCTTAGGAGAAAATTTATTGTAGAAATCCTCAACTAAGTATGCAAACCTTATTACCTCATCTTTATATTCCTCGAAATGTATGGTATAGGTATTTCCAGTTTCAGTAAAAATGATAATATTGCCATTTTCATGGCTAACAGCATAATCTACTCCATTATCACATCCACTAATATTAACTGTATCAAGGCTATGGTTTCTTATTAGGGTATTACCACAACAAGGGATCATTTGTTCACCCAAATTTGTTATTTCATGATTTTAAGTCAATGTTTTAAGCATACGCAAAGCAGATGCACTTACACAACATGAATCATTAAGTAATTCATCCTTTAACTTTACCGTTAAATCCCCATGCAAACATAAATCCTCTGGGTCGTCTTGACTATCATCCGTCCAATGAAAATTATTAACCACTATCTTAAAAACCTTTTCTTCATCCATAACTTGATTGCCCCTACTTTCATACTGTTTTACGCTTCCTAATACCTTATATCCCTTTATGCTTTCCAATCAAGTTTTTGCCTATAACTTACCCTTTTTTAAGGTTACCTCAGAATCCTTACTTGAAATTTGCGCTTCTAAAAAATTCCTAATGCCCAAGATAGGCTTTACCTCCGTCTTGCATACCTGGGGGCAAAATCTGGCTTTTCACCTCTATTTACATTGTATTGTTATGGGTGGTGGCTTAGATTCAACCAAGACTCAATTTGTAACGTCTCGCAAAGATTATTTCTTACCTGTTAAAATTCTTTCTAAAGTTTTTAGGGGTAAAGTAATCCATTCAATCCCCATAGATAAAGGTTCATTCGTTCAACAAGATGTACCAGAAATCATGCCCTATTTTTTCTAATAGAGTGTTTTTTAGCGCAATTTCCGATACATCCCTAAATGTTAGGTGTCATTGGCAACGAACCCTTTAAATAAATCGCTCAATTACTTTCAGTTTTTTTGAATCCAATTCTTTAATTTCTGATTTGAAATCTATTTTCATAGGTCCAATGTTTTCTACATAATCTATAATCCATTCAATATCTTCAAAAGCAAATCCATATTTTAATAGCCATATTTCAGTATGATTGTCTGTACCATAGCGTATATAGTTAGCCATTATATCGGCTTTCTCATTACCACTCCTTAATGAATACAATCTAAATGCACCACATAAAGGGTTACTTATAGATAATGCAATAACTTTATCTAAAAAATCATATGTATCGTATACTAACGTATCATAATCGATATCCAGAATAGAATCAGTATTTTGAAATAAGTTAACTACACGTACACTAGAATTTGGAATTATAGCTGCTTTACATGAAAACTTAGGTGGTATACTTTTCATTTTTTCTTTTGCTTGTCTAGCTGTAATTTGGTTATTAGTAACTCTTTTTC
>CAYRAL010000209.1:0-3269 GCA_964422235.1 uncultured Candidatus Epulonipiscium sp.
TCCACATCCAGGACTGCCAATAAGAATGATATTTTCTTTGTAAATGGTACGCTTCACCAAACTAGGTTGTACAACTAAGAAATGTGGAATATTTACACGGTACAATTTATTTGAAATATCGGACATTTAATATTTCAATTTATAAATTAGTGATGGAAGCCATTTGACTATTGCCCCTACCCCCTAGAGATGATATAATATATAAGGTTTGAGATATATTTAAATATTATAATACAAAGGAGTTGTATGGGATGGGCAAAGGTTATTTGTCACCTGCAGAAATTACGGACTACACAATTAAAGCTGGCATTGCCAAAGTAGGAAGAAGAAATATTGAGGTGTTACTAATGGCACTACTTGCAGGTATGTATATTGCTATGGGAGCATTAACGGCCAGTATAGCCTCACACAATGTTGCCAATGCGGGCCTCGCCAAGGTAGTTGCAGGAGCAGTATTTCCTATAGGTCTTATGTTCGTTGTAAATAATGGTTCGGATTTATTTACGGGTAATTGCTTGATTTATATGGCTGTTCTTGATAAAAAAATACGTTTTAATCAATTTATGAAAAATCTAGCCATTGTTTTATTAGGGAACTCTATTGGAGCTATTACACTTGCCTGGATGCAAGCCAATGGTGGCATGTTTCAGATGAGTAATGGTGGATTTGGTGCCTACACAATATCAGTAGCAGTAGCAAAAACAAATCTAGGATTTAGCCAAGCTCTTATATTAGCTATTATGTGTAACCTTTTTGTATGTGCTGGTGTATGGATGAGCTATAGTGCAACAGATGTTACAGGCAAGATATTTGCAAGTTTCTTTACAGTATTTACCTTTGTTATTAGCGGTTCAGAGCATATTGTGGCCAATATGTATTACATACCAGCCGGTATATTTGCTAAAAGTAATATGGCATTCGTTGAGGCATCAGGGGTTAGTGCAGCTCAGCTTGCTAATCTTAGTTGGAAAAGCTTGCTGGTTAATAATGGAATCCCAGTGACTCTTGGTAATATTATAGGTGGGATGATTATTGGTACATTTTATCATACGATTTATAAAAGACTAAATAAACAAACCACAAAGATTGTTTTCACCAAAAGAAAAGCATCATAAAGCTTTAAATAATATAAGTAAAGGCTACAGATATACTGAAAAGTTATCTACAGCCTTTTTTTATTCCTAACCAAGTGCTATACTAACCTAGTAGAAAGGAAATGAGATATGAACTTATATGAAGCGTCATGTATATTTATACAAAGTCTGGCTGATATAGGCCTTTCGCCCCATACGATTGCTAGCTACAAGACAGACACTAGGCAATTTGTTAATGGTGTAGGACAAATGACTCTTTTAGAGAATTTGACCTACCCCATCGTAAACGATTTCTTTTTATCTTTGCATACTAAAAACCTAGCTCATGCTTCATTAAAGCGTAAAAGGGTAGTCATACAAAGGTTTTTAAAATTCTGTTACGAAAAACGTTTATCTACTCAAGATCATTCTATTTTGATTGACCCCATGCGTACTAAACAAACCAATAAACCTAAGGATATTTTAAAATCTGATGAAATCAATCTGATTATAAATTACTTAGATAAGCAAGTTAAGATTTATAAAGAGGCAGTTACAACAAGAAAGCTAGAAATGCTTTATATAGCATGTCGTAATAGATTACTTATTTATATTTTGCTTTATACAGGTTGCCGGGCAAGTGAAGCCGTCTCCATTAAAAATGAATCTATCTCCTTTAAAGACAACACCATAGAAATATTAGCTAAAGGAAGTAGATACAACAAAATCCCTATACATGGTGCATTAAATAAGGCTTTTGAACAATATAAAAAAGACGAGTTATATTTAAAAGAACTTGGATTAAATCTACACAATAGTACATATTTATTTCCAAGTAAAAAGAATATAGGATCTCATTTATCAACACGGACACTATACGACTTAATGATGGATTTGTCTAAGGTAATAGGGCGAAATATTCATGCCCATTTATTCCGTCATACATTTGCTTCTTATTCTATAGCATCAGGAATGAATGTAGGGACGCTGGCAAGCATTGTATCTCATAGTAGCCCTGCTATCACGTTATCCATCTATACACATGAGATTGAATCCCTGCAAAAACAAGAAGAAATGAAAAAACTTCAATTTGAATTTTAAATTCCTAAAAGCATAAAAGCTTTGATATAGGCAATACTATTAATAAGGCGGTGAATTAATAAAATGACATCTGTAACTTTAGAAAACTTAAAAAATGACTATAAAGAAGGCTTTAGATGTATTCATGCAGAAATCTTAAATGATTCATATATCATGCAACTTAAGAATTTTAGTACCGAAAAGATCAAAATGCTAAGTACAGCTAACCCTTATGAGATTAGCAAAATCAAGAGCTATCTTGAATGCCTGGAACAGGTTAAAGGAGAAACAGGGCATGATTGCTAATTATTACATTATTTGTAACTTATATATTGTAAAAATCTGGTAGATGTGATATGCTATATCTAATCAGATATATGGGGGTATATAAGTATGCAAATAGGGGAACGGGCAGAGGCTCAAGATATTTATTTTCGTATTTTTCAATTAGAAAGACGACTAACAATGGAATGGTATAGTAAAGATCAATTACTTAATGACTTATATACGCTACGTGAAATAATCCACATGCAATCTAGAAAACACGACGATATCAAAAATCAACTCAATAATTATTATAAAAAAATTGATTTATTAGTAGATCAGTTAATATAAGACAAGGGAGTGTATCTGTGGATACACTCCCTTGTCTTATATTGCCCTAAGCTTATATTAGTTGAAACAAATATGACTTTCATGTAAAATGTAGTAGACTAGAAGATATGTAAGTAATCTAGAATTATGAGGAGGATTTAATATCTATGAGTAGATCTAAAATAAATAAAGAAGTCTCAGCTCAAGAAGCTTTAAAACAAAGCAATATCATAAATGAGCTCTCAATCAATATAAAAGACAAAAAATTAAAATACTGTGTTTCAACCTATGGTTGTCAAATGAATGTACTAACATGTTTTTAATATTTCCCAAGCCAAACCTATGCCCTGTATATAAATCTATGGGTAATCCCATTCACAAATTCAATTGAAGAAATCTGTTTATTCTCCTCTACAGTGATTCTTTTAATCACCGATTGCATAAAATCATGCAACAACTGCTTATCTACAACTTTTACAATTTCATTGTAATCGATAGGCTCATCACTTACCATGCTGTGGG
>CAYRAL010000210.1:0-3252 GCA_964422235.1 uncultured Candidatus Epulonipiscium sp.
GAATTAGAGTTGAATAATTTAAAAGATAATGATAGAATTGGTATAACCGCAGGCGCATCCACTCCTGACGGTACAATAGAGGAGGTTGTTTTAAAGATGCAACAAAACGCTAACAATGATACGAATGATATGAATGATGGGAATGAAAGCTTTGCGCAGCTATATGCAGCACACGAGGAAACACGCTTACGTAAAGGTCAAATTGTATTTGGTAAGGTAATTACCATTACCCAAGATGACGAAGTGGTTGTAGACCTTGGTCACAAGTTTGATGGTATAATTAGTAAAAACGAATTGTCTTCTGATCCTAATGTAAACATATCTGATGTTGTTCAAATTGGTGAAGAAATTGAAGTATATGTTTCAAGAGTTAACGATGCTGAAAGTACAGTAGTATTATCTAAACGACGTGTTGATTCTGCTCACGGGTGGAAACATATTGAAGAAGCATTTGAAAACAAAACAATACTTACTGGCACAGTTAAGATTATAACTAAAGGTGGCGTTATTGTTCCTTTACACGGAACCAATATATTTATTCCTATTTCATTACTTGCAGGAAGATATATTGAAGATTTAAGCGAGTTTAAAGACAAAGAAATTCAATTCCAAATTATTGAGATTGAAGCAAGACGTCGTAGAGTTATAGGGAACCGTAAAGCACTACTCATGGACAAAATTGAAAAACGTAAAGATGAAGTATTAGAAAAGTTAGAAGTCGGTAAGAGAATACAAGGAAAAGTTAAAAATATTACAGGTTATGGTATATTTGTTGATCTTGATGGTATCGATGGATTTGCACATATTTCTAATTTATCATGGAAACATATAAAAAGTCCTAAAGAAGTCGTTAAAATTGGAGAGGAAATCGAAGTTAAAGTTCTAGAGATTGATCAAGAAAACAAAAAGGTTTCTTTAACCATGAAGTTTGCAGAAAATAATCCTTGGAATGACATTGAAGAAAAATATCCTACTGATTCTATTGTAACTGGTAAAGTAGTTAGAATTGTACCTTTTGGAGCATTTATTGAAATCGAAGAAGGCCTTGAAGCATTGCTTCATATTTCACAAATTTCAACAGAACATGTGGAAAAGGTAGAAGAGGAACTTTCTGTTGGAGAATCTATTGAAATTAAAATTCTAGAAGTTGATACAAAAGCTAAGCGCATTAATGTAAGCCGTAAAGCACTTTTAACAGAGTTAAAAGCAGATGATCAGGAAACTGTAACATTGGAGGATACACCAGAAGAAACGGGTGTAAATAGTGAAAACGACAACGAATAATAGTTATGAAGTGTTTAAAAGGGCAGTTTTAAGTTTAAGTGGCATTGATTTAAATGCTTATAAAGAGCGTCAGATGAAACGTAGAATTGACGCTCTTATTAAAAAACATAATACGGATAGTTATGATGATTTCATTAATATCATTAAAAAGGATAAAAAGAAGTACGAAGAATTTATCAATTACTTAACCATTAATGTGTCAGAATTTTACCGTAATCCATCTCAGTGGGACACCCTTGAGAAGGATATTATTCCTTTTTTACTAGAAAGCAAAAAGACTCTAAACATATGGAGTGCAGCATGTTCAACAGGTGATGAGCCTTATTCACTTGCAATGGTACTTTCTAAATTTTTGCCAATTTCTTCGATCCAAATCCAAGCAACAGATATTGATAAGGAAATCTTAGAAAAAGCAAAAGTAGGAATCTACTCTGCTAAAAGTGTTGAAAATGTTCCTGAAGATATGAAAAAGAAGTTCTTTACTGAGCTTAAAGGTTTATATCATATTTCACCAGAACTTAAAAAATGTATTATATTTAAAGAACATAATTTATTGAGTGATCCATACCCACAAAATATGGATTTAATTGTTTGTAGAAATGTACTTATTTATTTTACTGAGGAAGCTAAAAGTGAAATTTATACTAAATTTAGTCAATCACTCATTAATAATGGTATTCTTTTTGTTGGAAGTACTGAACAAATTATACTAGCACATAAATATAATTTATCACCTCATCGTGTATTCTTTTATAAAAAATCTTAAAAGCAGTACTGTATGATGTAACATACAGGACTGTTTTTTATGTTGTAATTAAAAGTAATTACCTATATAATAGCTTAATAGAAGTAAAACAAAATAACGCATGGGGGAAATACAATGAAACTAAAAAAGAAACTTAAAAAAATATTAGCACTAAGTTTATTAGCAATTTTGACCGTAACAGGGTGTAGTAGCACCACAGACAAAAACAATTCTTCCGAGACCATTAAGATCGGTAGTAGCTTTGCACTGACAGGAGATGTCGCCACTTTTGGTAAAGCTGCAAGGAATGGGGTCATATTAGCCACACAAGAGTATAACGGAAAGGGCGGGATACTCGGTAGACAGATTGAACTCTTTGTAGAAGATAATAAAGGTGATGAACTAGAAGCTACCAATGCTTTCCGTAAATTAATGGATAAAGAGGGTATCATAGCATTTATAGGCTCAGATATTAGTAGCACGACAGAGGCTATTGGCCAAATCGCAGCAGATGAAAAAATTCCAATGATGGCACCTACTGCTACAAAACTAGGGATTACAGGTCTTGGAGAAAACATATTTAGAGCATGCTATGTAGATCCCTATCAAGGAAAAGTAATCGCTGATTTTGCTATAGGAGACCTAAATGGTAAGACTGCTGCAGTAATGATGGATAATGGAGATGATTACTCTATAGGAATTGCTGAGGCATTTAAAGAGTCTTTTGAAAGTCAAGGCGGAGAAGTGGTTAATATGGAATCTTATACAGATCAAGATAAAGATTTTAAACCACTTTTATTAAACATCAAGGCAAATGACCCGGACATTATTCTTATTACCGACTACTATGGCACTGTGTCCCTAATTGCACAACAGATTAAAGAAGTAGGCATTGAGGCTATACTTGTAGGGCCAGATGGTTGGGATGGCGTAACAGAGCAAATTAAGCATGATCCAAGTGTACTAGAGGGATCCTTCTTTATTAATCACTACGCTACAGACGATCCTGACCCAATGGTAACATCATTTGTTGAGAATTACAGAAAAGAATTTGAAGAAGAACCAAATGCTCTTTCTGTTTTAGCCTATGACGGTACCAAGGTCTTATTTGATGCTATGATTCAGGCAGGAACCACAGATTATGAAGAAGTTATAGCTGCTATGCAAGCATCTAATGTCCAGGGTGTTACAGGGCTCATTACATATGGCCCAGATAGAAACCC
>CAYRAL010000211.1:0-3244 GCA_964422235.1 uncultured Candidatus Epulonipiscium sp.
AATATCTTCTGAAGAAATATAATGAATATTATTACCCGTATTATTTCCTCGTATAGCTTCTAAGGATTGCCCTTCATAATTTCCTTGAATATAGCCTATTTCATACCGCATATCTTTATAGCCTGAATCCTCCCAGGTCACCTCTAGACTCCCACCCTTGCCTTCCATTCTCGTATCAAAGTCAGTAAGAACATATATAAATGGCGGCGTGTCACCTGTCCTGGGTGCCCACTCTGGCTTTATACCTTCCTCACCTCTATGGTAGTGATGATAGTGATAAGGTATAATAGACATTTTATAAAGTCTACCATTATCTAGTCCCTCTACTGGAATTCCATTGGTCAAGGTGCTAGCAGGTGGAATCCCCATCTCCTCCAACTTCCTAGGGGATTCTGGTGACTTAAAGCTTCTCCCGTTGGGATGCTCTGTAATATCTACTTGATAGTAATAATCATCTAATCCATGGATGGTATCTCCATCTCGTACATTTACACTTGTATCATCTAATTGTGATGGGATTGGCTCTGCAAACATAAGCTCAACTTGAGGTCTTATTTGCCCTAGTTCCTTAGTGTGCCTTACAATGGAGTTGCCTGAAATCCCTTCTATTGGGCTTTGTAAGTTTGCAAACACCTCATAAGGCAGTAGGGACGTGCACAATATCATTGATATAACTAAAGCCATCATTCTTCTTTTCATTTTTTCCCTCCTACCTTACTGTTGCCATTATATTGGTCAGTATTTGAAGTACCTCTTTAATTTGTATATAATCATTAGGCCCTATACCATTACCTAGGCTGATTATTTTCGAATCCACTGCTACTAACACATAAGGTTGGTGAAGTTGGTTAAACTGCCTTATGTTATTAACTGCATTTCTATTTTTAATATAAACTGTGTTAATTGGTTTTTTGTGGGTCTTTTCATATACTTGCATGAGCAAATAAATTCCTTCACCTTTTTTTATTGGTAAATCCATTCCTATATTACTGATCCCCTTAATATCCATTTGTTTTAGGTACTGAATATAATCTGCACCTCTAGGAGCCCCTAGAACCCTTGCCATAGCGCCTAAAACATTTCTTTTGCTAACCGTTCTGCTAGGGTCGATATTACCACTTATACCAAAAAAATCAGTGAGTTGATACTTAGCGATTAAATTACCTGCGCCACCGACTCCTGGAATAACCGGCATATTGATCTTTTGCCCTTTAAAAGCATAAGTTCCTGCCTGGGTTACTTCAATACCATATCCTCCCCCTATATTAAATGTTGGAAGGGCTGTATCCCGCCATCCTAGCAAGTAACCTTCAGCCATTACATTACCTTCAATGGCAACCATAATAAGCATACTCTTATTCCACTTATCAATGGCTACGATTTTATGGGTATTCCGGCTTATAATGTTTCTTACATCTCTTTGATGGTTTCTTTGGATAGACTCTACAGATCTATTAATTAGAACTTCTAAATCCTCATCTAGAATCTTTCCTCTATCTAGTGCTCGTTCAAGGTCCTCTATAAACCTTACCTTTTCACTATTAATCCGATCATTTAAGGCAACAATCGCATCATCATCCAAAAATAAATCTTCTTCTCTCAGTCTAGCTAGTTCTATATCCACTGATATCTCAGGGGTTAAAAATCCAGTTCTTGTAGCACTTGATCCTTGCCTAAAGTTAAAGACCACATAATAATCACGGATATATTTTGCACTAATATCTTCAAGTGCCACTTTAAGCTCTTCAAGTTCACTTGTAATTGTTGAAGGCCTCACTGAATAGGTCACATTACCCTGCTTAATCTCAAAACTAGTTTGACTTAGATTTGCGCTAGCTATAACATCTGCTGGCATGTAGTAGGTAAAGTTTGAAACCCCTTCTCTTACATCTAATTTATATGTCTTTGTACTGTTTGCTTCTGGATTGATATAGTTACTACGGTATTTAATTGAAAATGAGTTAGCCCCATCTTCTAATGTCCAGTATGGCTTTCTACGAAGCGCTTCAACCTTATCTTCAAAGTACTTTAAGTACTGGGCAAACTTATCATCCCTATCTTGTTCATCTTGATCAAAATGTGTTCTTGTGGTTACTCTATCTGAATAGAGTGACTTAGGATATTCATCATTAACCTTATTTACTAGTTTATCTATGATACGAACTTTAATATCATATCTCTTTCCTGGCTTTAAGGCATTAATCTTATAAACATAGTGAGAGTATCCTGTTGGAATGTCTTTGCTATCTTCTTGTGATGTGGTTCTTGTTGTTGAATAGTCTAACTTGTATTCCCCGTCAAGTTCACCTTGAACGGCAATATCAAAATCATAGTCACTCGGTACCTTAGCTCCCTTAGGTATTGGTGCTAAAAAGCTAATCACAATTTCCCTTTTGGGATCATGTGAGTATTTTTCTTCCTCTACTTTTAATTGAATTGGTTTTTGAACTGGATCTGTTGTAACTGGAATACCTATCCATGAGGAATACACTGCTTCCCCTTCTTCAACTAATACGGTACGAACATAATAGTAATAAATCTTATTGGGATTTAACCCTGGGTCTTCTAGCTGTAATTTAGAGCTTTGCTGGTCTGGACTAGCCTTATCCCATGTATCTGAAGACTTTTCATATTTTCGCACTAGGGGCTCTTTTGTTCGCCATGCTGCCATTTCATTCTTTCCGTCATCTCCAAGTAATTTCTTAATGGAATAAAGTCTACTATCTTCTTCCTTAGCAAGTGTTCTAGAGTCTATTCTAAGCATTTCATAGTAGAGCTCTTCTCCTTCTTGCTTACTATATTCTGGGGCTTCCCACCCTATTTTTGCTGTTGTATTATTAGGTTGATCTATAATCTGTAAATTTTCCGGAACTGGTGGTACTTTTTCACCTGGGCCAGGTTCATTTGGCTCTACATATGAGGTAAAGCTGTGTTTCTTTGAAAATACGGAATGTCTTATTTCTTTAAATGTATTATCTTTTTTATCCTCAATATCGAGTCTTACTCTGATAGTTGTATAGTAAACTTGGTTGCTATCTAATCCTTCAAAGATAATATTATTGGTTCCTGTCGTGCTTAAGCCTTCATAATCAAAGCGAAGGGCTTTACCATTTCGCAAAGCATCAATATCTATATCTTTTAGCTTATAGCTATTACTCATTTGAGAAAGATCTGCTGTCATTTCTATTTCTGCAAGGTCCCCTTCTTCCATATTCTTCTTTTGATATAAATAAACTTGGTAAAC
>CAYRAL010000212.1:0-3234 GCA_964422235.1 uncultured Candidatus Epulonipiscium sp.
GACAAGCTCAATCACCACATCGATAATCTTAAGATTTTCTATAATTATTTTTCTAGTTTTAGTCATATGACCTGGGTACCACTGTATATTCATCTTATTCACCTATTTCTATTATTTAACGCTCCCTAACCGATTAAGGGGCCATATACGAAACCATGACTTTGCATATATAGCATCTCTGTGAATCATTCCATAGTATCTGCTATCTTCGCTATTATTTCTATTATCACCCATCATAAAATACATATCTTCAGGTATTTCTAGTGGAAACTCAATATCATCCATCATAAAGGAATAGGTACTATTTGGCTCATACAAATAAGGCTCATCTAATAATTCACCATTAATATACACATTACCATCTTTTATATCAAGTGTATCCCCTGGAACCCCAATGACTCTCTTGATTAACTCTTTATCATGATGAAAAACAACAATTTCGCCTGCCTTAGGATCTGTAAAGTAAAAAGGAACTCGGTTAATAATAATATTATCATTAATTTGAATGGTTGGAATCATAGAACCTGTTGGAATTAGAGTGCGTGTCACAACAAATCTTGTAATCAGTAGTGCTACAATCACTGCAATCCCAATATCTCTAACCCAGCCCAAAGCTTCTTTAAGTATGTTCATTACTTTATCGTTATTCAATTTTTCCCTCTTTCTTACCTTTTATAAGGCTTTTATTTTCCAAAAAGGCCATATTCTTATGAAGATTTTACCTTCTATTTCATCTTTAGGAATCATACCAACCTCTTGGTAGCGACTGTCCATACTATTGGCCTTATTATCACCTAATACAAAATATGCATCCTTAGGCACAATAATAGGATAAGCCATATTGCCCCTTAGGAACAAATCTTCCTGGTTATATTCTTCAATTAAATGATTAAGTCTTTGGTCATTTAAATAGAGTACATTATCTATAACCTCTATTTTATCCCCTGGAATGCCTACTATTCTTTTTACAATCGTCATATCATTATTAAATGAATCCACATGCCTAAAGGCTACAATATCATTTCTTTTTGGGGGTTTGGTAAGATATGTAAGTTTATTAACAAGTACTGTTTCCCCATGGTTCAATGTTGGATTCATTGAACTTCCTACGACATACATATTTTGAAAAGCAAAGGTTGTTATGATATATACAACAAAGCCAGCAATGGCAATATCTATAATCCAATCTAAGATGTAACCTTTCCAAAAGAAGAGTGTCTCAGATTTTTTATCAATCTTCATAAGGCAATCATCCATTCATTATTCAGATTTCTGTGAAGCTCATATTTACTTGTTTCTGATACAAAAAAAGGGACTTAAAAGTCCCCTGATTTTATCGGATTAATTCTTTTACTTTTGCGTTCTTTCCAACTCTTTCACGTAAGTAATAAAGTTTAGCCCTTCTTGCCTTACCTCTTCTGATGACTTCGATACTATCAACATTTGGAGAATGTACAGGCCATGTTCTTTCAACGCCAACACCATGTGATAGTCTTCTTACTGTAAAAGTTTCTCTTACGCCACCATTTTGTCTTTTTAAGACGATTCCTTCAAACATCTGAAGACGTTCACGTTGTCCTTCTTTAATTCTAGCATACACGCGAACTGTATCCCCTACATTAAATGCTGGGATTTCTTTCTTTAATTGTTCCTCTTCGAGAGCTTTAATGATTTCGTTCATTGCTCTTCCTCCTTATTGTCGGGTGTTCATAACAAATACATGAAAGCGGACCACCTCGTAATTTATACTCTAAAATTATATCATGACTACTTTCTAATTGCAATTAATTTCTTGTATTTTTCTAAAAAAATCTGATCTTCAGGGGATAAATCTGCTGCTTCTAATAAATCATGTCGTTTTTCGTAAGTGGTGATCAAGGATTGCTCTCTTCTCCACCTTTTTATATTCTCATGATGACCCGATAACAATACGCTTGGAACCTTTTCACCATTGAATTCTAAGGGCCTTGTGTAATGAGGGTGCTCAAGTAATGAGTAACTAAAGGATTCTTCTTCAAAAGACTCTTGCTTGCCTAAAACACCAGGAATAAGCCTAGAGATAGAATCAATCATAACCATAGCTGGCAATTCGCCACCTGTTAATATATAGTCACCAAGAGAGTACTCATGGGTGACTATTTCATCTATTACCCTTTGGTCAATGCCTTCATAATGGCCACATAAAAAAATCAGTTCTTCTTCCTTAGACAGCTCCTTAGCGTCTGCCTGAGTAAAAGGTTTTCCATGAGGTGTCATATACAAGACCTTAGCCTTCTTCTTACTCTTTGCCACAACATCTTGGTAAGCACGATATATGGGGCCTGGCTGCATAACCATGCCTGCCCCTCCCCCATAAGGATAATCATCTACCTGCAAATGTTTATTGTCTGAGTAATCCCTAATATTAATGGGATTAATGCTAATAATATGATTGGCCTGAGCCCTCCCTATCATGCTATGGGAAAGAGTCTGGCTAATCATTTCGGGAAATAAGGTTAATATAGATATTTTCATTAATCTCTAAGCCCCTCTAGTAGATGAACCGTCATTATATTCTCTTCTATATCCACATTCAGAATACATTCCTTAATGGCTGGAACAAGTAAATCTTTTGCTGTAGGATTTGCCTTGTTCTTAATGACATAGACATCATTGCCACCTGTAAATAAAACCTCTACAATTTCACCTAAATCTTCACCCTGATCAGTAACCACTTTCATATTATATAAATCCCCTATATAATATTCGTCTTCTTTTAAGGGAAGAGCCTGATCTTTGGGGATTTTCAAAAGGCATGTTTTATATTTTTCTGCCTCAGTCATATCGTTAATAGTGTCTAATTTAAGAAGGACAAAGTTTTTCATATACCGCACACTTATAATAGGAAATGGGACAAGTCCATTTCTAGTTTCTACAAATATACTTTTTAATAACTCAAAACGTTTAATGTCATCAGTCGTAGGGATTACCTTAACTTCACCTTTTATACCATGTGTATTTACAATTGTACCAACTTCCATATATTCGGTCATTTTTACCTCCTAAAATAAAATAGGGTTAGGAATATGCTCCTAACCCCTAAATGATTATTGTGTTATTTCAACTACAACTCTTTTACTTTCCTTAGTTGCAGCGGCCTTCACAACAGTCCTTAGTGCTTTAGCAATTCGGCCCTGTTTTCCAATAATCTTACCCATGTCATCTGGTGCAACTTTAAGTTCCAGTGTGATCGTG
>CAYRAL010000213.1:0-3231 GCA_964422235.1 uncultured Candidatus Epulonipiscium sp.
CCAAGTCCTACTTGCATAGGGTTACGGCCACCACGGCCTGTATCAGCATTAGCAGAACTTGCACTTTGAAGTGTCTGGCTAAAGACTTCATTAAAGGTTACCCTTTGTGATTTAAAGCCTGCAGTATTAACGTTTGCTATATTGTTTCCGATTACGTCCATCTTTGTTTGGTGTGTCCGTAATCCCGAAACACCTGAATACATGGATCTCATCATAATTATCAACCTCCTGGTTTATATGCCGCTTCATCTTTTCAATCATTCCAAGATGTATGCTCTCCTATCGGTCCAGCTATATTATTACGGCGCCATCAATATTTGTAAATACATTGTCTTCCATATCCTTTAAATTAACCACTGTGATTACAGTATTGTTTTTAATACTAACAACAAAACCATAGTCTTCTTTTAGTATAAGTCCTTCCTTAATATTCTTAGTTCTTGCCTTACTTGTTGCCATTTCTAGTTGATTTTGAAAGTCCTTATTTTTTATGATTCCTAGCGACTTTATCTTAAGGTCTGCATGTTTAGAATATTGAAGATTAACCTTGTTTAGTTTTCCTTGAAGTACTTGGTTAAAAGAGACTTCTGTAGGGACTGGTCTAGCTAAAGATTTTATTTCATTAGTCTTTAATGATACGGGATTAATTGGGTGGGTATTTAGTTTTTTAATCATTATGTGCTAACCTCCTATACATCTAGCTTTTAGATACTTTTTCTAATTGGCCAAAAGGTATTAACGTTCCACCTATATTGACTTGTATTTCACCATCTATCACTAATAAATACTCTACAATTCCTTCTACATTTTCTAAATTTCCTTCTTCATCTATCATGGTTCCACTGGCATGCTTACCTGTAATTGTAGGTTTTTCAATAACATTTTTAACATCATCTACAGGGACTATTACTGCATTGTCGCCTAAACCAATGACAACATGTGGGCTACTGTTTTCCATAAGGATTTGCTGTACTTCTCCTTCGTATACAAACTCTTTACCTGATTCCTTGTCCTTTATAGAAGCTTGTACTGTTTTTCCAAGAAGTTCAAAACCTGATGTTATATCTGTACTACCGATTAAACTTGGATCTATAACACTTTGAACATCCTTTAGTTCTATTTCTTTCCCATCAACCATTAAATAGTTTTGGTTATTTTTCATAACCACACCATCCACTTTCCCAATAACAGCTTCTAGTTGGTTACTAGCAGGGTCTTTATAGGTGGCCTCTACTACTTTTCCAATTAAAGCATGAGCATTAGATTTATCCATTGATGCACTCACATTCATCATTTGCTCTAAGGCTGAAAACTGAGCCATTTGGGCCATAAATGCTTGGTTATCCATAGGATTAAGTGGGTCTTGGTATCTTAGCTGAGTGACTAGAAGCTGCATAAAAGCATCTTTGCCTAAGTCATTTTTGGGATTTCTATCGATTGAACTAGATTTAATTTGCTCATCATCTGGACTTACATATCTGACACCATTTATACTACTCATAAGTTGGCTCCTTTCTATGCTATAAAATCAACTTCATTTTCATCATTTTCAAATAAGCGATCCGCTTTTTCTTCTTCAATTAAATCTTCATTCATCATACGACTAATTATATTTGATATATTGGCACTTGATTTTTGACTTTCATAAGCCTGCCTATCTTCATTGGGGTTTTGCCCAACTGTTACTTCTAACTCCTGGATTACAAGTCCTTTATCTTCTAGGCTATCTCTTAGGCTTTGGATATTTTGCTCTAACATCATTTTAGTTTTTTCATTTTCAACTGTAAAGTGAGCCGTCAATATTCCTTGTTTAGAAATAACTTCCATGTTTAGTTTTCCCAGGTGTTCTGGCTTTAACTGTATACTCATTTGCGCCTCATCTTTGAGAGATGAAACTTTAATTTTTTCTACAATTTGATCTAATACCATTCTAGGGTTAACAACTTCGTTTCTTGTTGCTATGGTCTCAAAGCTTTCATTTACTTGATTGTTTTGTGCCTGAAACACTTCTCCCATAGATTGTGATAAATGATCTAAGAATTGGCTTGCTGAGTTGTTTTGATTTGGTGTCGATTGTCCTTCATTTTGAGATAATTCATCATTATTTGAAGCTGTAACATTTACTTGAGTTACATTGTCTGAGTCCACTTTCAAAACTGTCTGTTCAATATTTGTTTTAGGTATTTGCTCAGTATTTTTTTGACTAGTTTCAATTACTACTTGAGTTTCTGGATTAAACTTAACTTCTTGTTGGTCTAAAACTACAGGCTCTGGCGTAAATTCTAATAACTTTCCACTTGCCTCTGTTACTACAGTGTTTGCAGTATATTCTTCTAGCATTGATGATATAACCTTAATCTCAGATGCTACTTCAGGGATTAAAAGTAAATCCATGGGTTCTTCAACGCCATGTACCTGCATGATTAGCTGTTGTAAGTTGTCACCTTTTAGCAAGTCAGAAATTCCTATTTGCAGCATAGTAAGCATTTGCTCAAGTTCAGCAGCGCTGATGCCTAGTAACTCTGCTATGGCTTGGATAACTTTTTCACTTTCCTCCGTTCCTAACATATCATTTGCTAATGTTGATTCTTTAGACTCACTGGTCTCCTTAACAATTGACGGTTTAGACTCAGTTGGAGCTTCAGTTGAAACTTTTTCCTTTGAAGCCTGGGCAACCTTTTCTTTGCTTACTTTTTCTTTTGATGACGCTTCTTGATTTTCTCTAGATCTTTCCAGTACAGATGAAAAACTATCTTCTTTTTTGTTACTGACCTGCTGATTGTTTAGCTTTTGTGGTGCACGTAATGAGTTAATATCTAATGTCATTGCTTGTAAGTTCACTAATCTTCCTCCTTTCTCCTATTCTGGGGATAGTTGTTTTACGACTATTGATGCTATTTGAGAATCCATTTCTGCTAGAATGGCTGAAGCACTTTCAATATCCATATTGGACAATATCGAAAGTATAATATCCATATCTGTTTGAAATAGATTTTCTAACACTTTTGCTGCACTTGTTTCATCCATTTCAGAAATAAGGGATGAATACTTTCTTTGTTCCTTGGTCATTTGCTGAACCTGTACAATTTGTGCATAGACTGCTTCTGCAGTTTCAGGATATATCTGTTGATAAAATCTAACAAATTCATCTTTTTCCATGTTTGCTACATTCTCATCAAAAATTCTTTTTTCTTCTTTAAACTTAAGATATTCATCTTCAAATACTTCTAA
>CAYRAL010000214.1:0-3228 GCA_964422235.1 uncultured Candidatus Epulonipiscium sp.
GTTTGTATTAGAATAATGGGTATGAAGGGCATGACCCATTTCGTGGGCAAGGGTAAACATGCTGTTAACATTATTAGAATGATTTAAAAGCACATAAGGATGCGTTCCGTAGGCACCCCAAGAATAGGCACCACTTCGTTTGCCTTGGTTTTCGTAGACATCAATCCAGCGCTTATCCCTAGCTTCTTTAAGAAGGGTAACATATTCCTCCCCCATAGGCGCTAGGGCTTCTACAATGGTATCCCATGCCTCTTGGTATGAAATTTTCATATCAATATCCTGGACAATGGGTGTATATAAATCGTACATATGCAGCTCATCTAGCCCTAATAGTTTTTTGCGAAGGGACACATAGTCGTGCATATGGGTCAAGTTCTCATGAACAGTGCTGATTAAATTATCATAGACAGAGCTTGGCACATGGTTAGCAGAAAGTGCAGCAACCATAGGGTTTTCAAAATTTCTCATACGAGCAAAAAATCCAAACTGCCTAATATTAGCACTAAAAGTTGCAGCTAACATATTTTTACTTGCCTTATAAGTATTATAAACACCTTTAAAAGCATCTCTTCGAACTCTGGCATTGGTACTTTCTAAAAATTGAACAAAGCGGCCATGGGTAATTTGAACCTTATCCCCGTTCTCATCTTCGATAGTAGGAAAAACTAAATCTGCATTATTAAACATAGCAAAAATAGACTTGGGGGCTTGGGCGAGTTCCCTAACCTGAGCTAAAACCTGCTCCATATCACCATCTAAGATATGATCCTTATTATCCAATAGATTTTGGATATAGTGGTCATATAATTGTAACTCAGAGTTAGAACTTAAAAAAGATTTAAGATCCTCTTCAGGAATTGTTAGTATCTCGGAATCAATAAAAGATGCACTACTTGAGAAAGCTGTCGCAAGGTTTTCTGACATATCAGCAAAAGATTGATAATGACTGTTGCCGCCATCTTGGTGTAATTTCATATTGGCATAGACATATAATCGTTTAACTTCATAGGAAATCTCATCAGATAACTTTAGGCATTGAAAGAGCGTCTTAGCACTTTCACTTAAAGTTCCCTTAAAAGTTTCTAACTTAGAGAATAATTCTTTGCTTTCTTCAAGTTTTGTAAGCCAGAGCTCATCGGACTGAAACAGGTCGGCTAGCTGCCAGGTATTTTCTAGAGCTACTTGCTCTCTTTTTGGTAATTGAGCTGTTTGATTGTTCATTTTCATAACCCCTTTCTTTAGCTATAGTATATCCGTTTTGGGGACGGTTAACAAACTTTAAATACCATATAAAGAATATAATTAGTAACATATGTTGGTATCGTTTAATAGGTGTGTTATAATAATAACAATATTTGAAAATTCTCAATTAGATGCATAGATAACTTCAATTTAGTACAGAATACTAAGAACGTACGTTTGAGAGGGGTTTCTATATGGCAATCAATATATGGCAAGAAAATAATTGCTTAATCGTAAGATTTGATTATTCATTATCTAGAATAAGTAAAATCAAACAGATTAAAGGGTATAAGTGGGACAGAAATAATAAAGTTTGGCATGTACCTTATACAGATGTTAATTTGGCAGCTCTAAAAACATTATATAAAAGTGAACAAGTACAAATAGACTTCGAGGATTATGGCCATAACGAAAAGGTTATTGAAGCCATGGAAAAAGAGCTAGTTCTGAAAGGCTATAGTTCTAAAACGCGGCAAGCGTATGTTAAGCAGACCAAGCGTTTTAGTAGTTTTATAGATGAAAATATAGATGAAATCAATAATGAAACAGTTAGAAGATATATATTATTCCTAATGGAAGAATTAGGCCTATCCCATTCTTATGTGAATCAAGCCATTAGTGCAATAAAGTTCTTATACCAATATGTACTACATGATAATAGGATAACCATTACACTTCCAAGGCCAAAGAAAGAATATAAACTGCCCAATATACTTAGTTTAGAAGAAGTAAAAAGGATTTTTAAGGCAGTAACCAATGAAAAACACAAAACAATCCTATACTTAATATATTCAGGCGGATTACGTGTCGGGGAAGTCGTCAGACTAAAGTCAAAGGACATTGATAGCGAGAGGATGCTTATCCATGTTGTTCAGGGTAAGGGAAGGAAGGATAGGTACACGCTCTTATCAGTGGTAGCCCTTACCCAACTTAGGAGATATTATAGAATTTATCAACCAGAAATTTGGTTATTCCCTGGCCAGGACCCAGAGAAGTTTCTAACAGAGCGAACGGTTGGGAAAGTTTTTCAAAATGCATGTGAGAAAGCACAGATTCGAAAAGATGCATCTGTGCATACGCTGAGGCATTCTTTTGCAACGCATTTGCTTGAAGGGGGAACGGATTTAAGATTTATACAAGAGCTTTTAGGGCATGCAAGTTCTAAGACGACAGAGATATATACTCATGTGACGACGAATAATATATCTAAGATTGAGAGTCCGCTTGATAAGTTGGGGGATATATCGGGTGGATGATATAAAGCACTGCTAGAGGTTGCATTCCCGAAAGTAGATTCCGGAATACCATGAGAGGGGGTGATATATAGAAATAGAGGACGGGAATATATTAGTTAGAAGACACATCGTAGCATATGGCATCTATGTGTATAATTTATCATCGTGATTTACAGTTGCAACCCTAGAAGAGGTGTAACAATGTAAAGATTGGGGGCAGATTATGAATAAAGTGTTGGATGTATTTATCTGTTTGGGTATATCTACCTTCTCATTTATTTTGTGGGGAATATTTATGATAGATTCAAGTGATATACCAGTGGAGATTTCTGCAAGTGAATTCAGAAATTTATTATTATGAATGCTTTTATTTTTTATAGTTTACAATGTATATTTGAAGTTTACGCAATATGCCATCTTAAATATATCGTTATTGTCTATATCATTACTACTATGGTCAATATCTTCTTATCAGGCATTAACCTACCATTATCATATTTACAATACCATTACTGGTATTATGGGTTTTGGAGTGACGCTTATTATTTTATTTAGAATTGGGTATAGGAAGTTTAAATTGCAGGTTTAGTTTATAGGATTTAATATAATGTGTAGCAGTATGGGAATGGAAAGCTGGTGGAATATCAACCTAGATGTTTACCAGAAATATGCATCTTCTAACATAGTACTCCTGCCATTTCGCAACCTAAGACAAGAGCTGTCTAAGGTTGCGAAACATCAGGAATACGTG
>CAYRAL010000215.1:0-3225 GCA_964422235.1 uncultured Candidatus Epulonipiscium sp.
TTCCCCTCATCTATCCCAAGGATCACAAGTTACTATTATTGGAGTTGTTGGGGACAAAACCAAACTTCGTGATGGGTATTTTAGATCACTATCTAGTGTAGAAAAAGTAGTATCCGTAACTGAAAGCTATAAACTAGCTAATAAGAAATTCCAACCTGAGCCTAGTGTTGTTAAAATTGGCGATTTAGAAGTTGGTGGCAAAGAGATTATTATTATGGGTGGCCCCTGCGCTATTGAAAGTAAGGATCAGCTTATGGCATCTGCTCTTGCAGTTAAAAATGGTGGTGGCCATGTTTTAAGAGGTGGTGCATACAAACCTCGGACATCACCTTATGCCTTCCAAGGCCTTGAAGAAGAAGGTCTTCGCTATATGGCTGATGCAAGAACAAAAACAGGGCTAATGACAGTTTGCGAAGTAACCAGTATTCACGCTGTTGAAGCTGCCGTTAAATATGTGGATTGTTTACAAGTAGGTGCTAGAAATATGCAAAACTATGAGCTGCTGAAAGCAATTGGTAAAACACAGTTGCCTGTTTTACTTAAACGGGGACTTTCCGCTACCATCGATGAGTGGCTAAATGCTGCTGAATATATTATGAGCGAAGGAAATCCAAATGTTATTCTATGTGAAAGAGGTATTCGTACATTTGAAACGGCAACGCGTAATACTTTAGATATTAGTGCTATTCCTGTTATTAAATCAAAAAGCCACTTGCCAATCCTTGTTGATCCAAGTCATGCAAGTGGTGTTCTTGAATACATTCCTGCTCTTTCTGCTGCGGCTATTGCAGCTGGTGCAGATGGTTTAATCATAGAAGTGCACCCGGATCCTGCTCAAGCTTTATCTGACGGTCCTCAATCCCTTACACCAGAGGCATTTCAAACACTGATGAGCAATTTACGTCCTATTGCTAAAGCTGTTGGCCGAAGCTTATAAGTCTTTGAAAAGAAACACCCACACCTATTTATAAGTGTGGGTGTTTTCATTGGTGGAATCGTAATAGGGCTCAACATGAATAATCGCTGATGTCTGGTCTCCGAATTTTAACTTAAGCATTTCTTCAATTTTATGTTCTAGATCATGAGATTCAGCCGTTTTCATCTCTGGATTAACCTGTACATGTAGATCAATAAATATTTCGTCTTTTCTACCTCTACTTCTTATTTTATGACAGGCTTTTACTTCTTCACATGACATTGCTATTTCATATATTTCTTTAGGATTCAGAACTGCTGAATCCGTTAATGTGTTGGTTGCTTCAAGAAAAATTGAAAAACTGGACTTAAAAATAAAGCCTGAAATTAATAAGGATATACATCCATCAATAATTGGTGGAACTCCCAATCGTAAAAGAATCATTGTAATAATAACACCACTTGTGATTAGGACGTCACTTTTTGTATGTTCTGAATCTGCTATTAATACATCACTTGATAATTTTTGTCCCTGTGAACGCTCATAAATCACAACAAATATATTTATAATTAATGTGCTAATCATGACAAGAAAGCTAATTGTTGATATGACAGGTGTTTTGGGATTGATGATATTAAGAATAGAGTCATAGGCTACTTTACCTCCCACAACAAATAATAACATTCCTATCATCATACTTGAAATGGTTTCAAATTTTTTATGGCCATATGGGTGATTGGTATCTATAGGACGGCCTGCAATGGATAAACCAACAATTCCAACAATGTTGCCACTTGCATCACTTAAGGAATGATAACCATCTGCGATAATACTTCCACTATTTGCAATGGTTCCTATGATAATTTTAGATAATGCAACGCCAAAGTTCAATCCCATAATAATCCATAACACCAGTATTGCTTGCTTTGTATTCGCTTTTTGTTTATCGCTCTTCATAAGATTACCTCCATTTTACCAATCTAAATACAGTTCATTTACTGCCCTACTAATCTTTTAATTTTGTTCAATAATAGTACCTCTTCTATAGGCACACACTAGTGCTTCTAAATTTTCAATTTCTATTTTTAATCTTTTACCAATGTCTGTATCCTTTACTAGCTTCCGACTAGATACTTGTTCTACTAAAACAGTATGAGAACGAATATCTTTTCCTTCTAAAACAGCTTTTTCCCTTGATTCAAATGGCTCATGGGCTGCTAATATAAGACCATAGGAATTATAAATCAACGTATATCCTGCAATCCCCGTTATTTTTTGATATGCCTTTGAAAATCCTCCATCAATCATTAGTAGTTTACCATTACACTTTTCTGGAGACTCACCCTTTTTTACTTTTACTGGCATATGTCCATTAACAATATGTGCTTCGTCTTCATCTAAACCAAAATCATGTAAAATGCGGTTAATTACTTTCTCAGATTCTACAAAATCATAATATGGATTTTTATTTTCTTTCTTAACCGACTGATCCTCTACAAAATATCTCTCGAATGTAGCCATTTTGTCTTTTCCATATACTGGTGAAGTTTCACCTGTCCAAATGAACCACAATATTGCCAGTCCTTTATCTTTATCTTCCTTATCATGTGCATAGTATCCTTTTCTAGCGTAATTTTCAAGAATATCATATAGTTTTCTACCACTATACTCATTGCCAAAAATCTTTACCTTTTTAAAACTCCCATCACTATTCATTGGTATGCAGCCATGGAATAATAAGTTACCATTATATTTCTTATATAAACTACCTTTTGTATATAAAAAGTTTACATGCCTTTGTAGTTTTTCGCATTGTATAAATGCATTTTTCAGTTGCTTAAGGACGATCTTCTCCTCTGGGTTTAGTGCATATGGGTCTTGCCAATCAATAGTGGGAAAGTTTGTATCCTTCAAAGGATATTGTTTTCCATCTATTAATACCAGACGATTTTCTAAATTCATCTTATGGATTAATTGACGGCCTTCCATGTTAAACTCTGGATACTGATTGATGAGCTGCCCCTCCAATTTAAATTGAATAATGGTAATGGCTTTATGTATTTTCTCATCCAGTCTTGTATCTTCTTCTTTATATTCCGTACCTTTTAGGTCTAATTTAAAACACTCACAAGGATCATCTTGATATGTTCCTATTGCAAGTCTTACCAGTGGTACCAAATTAATGCCATAACCTTCTTCAAGAACACCAAGATTTCCATATCTTGCAGATATACGAATTACATTTGCAATACAAGCTGTATTTCCTGCTGCTGCTCCCATCCATAAAATATCATGATTTCCCCACTGAA
>CAYRAL010000216.1:0-3214 GCA_964422235.1 uncultured Candidatus Epulonipiscium sp.
ATGTAAGCAATTCTCCCTTATTTAAGTTCATTACCTGACGTAATAACCATGTTCCAAGCCTTTTATTAGGATTTGACATGAGGGCCTTTGAATTATCTTGGCATAATTTAGCACTCAAAATAGTGTCATCCGGCAAGATAAGTTCAAAACTTTGATGTCTTGGCGGGAAAAATCCTTCAAAACTCCTATGTATCCAAGTAGGAATGGGAATATATATTTCATCATTATCCCTCTCTCTTCCACTGGCATTCCATTGATTTAAACCACTTTTAGCTGGTACATATTTCTCTCCTTTTTTCGTTGAATATAAGGGAAGGAATATATGTTCTTTTTCCTTTTTTCGCTCATATGTATCCATAGCTAAATCTTCTGATACCATAAAGCCACTTTCTGATTGATTGCTTTCTAATAATTTTCTAATCACTAGATATGGGTTTTCTATTATATCTACATCAATATCTAATAGCACATTTTCTGTATAAAATCGCTTATATAAGGTGCTTTTTGATAAATTAAAACTATATTCATTTAGACCATCTTTAAATGTTATACTATTTTTCTTTGATTTGATATTTTTTATATTCGGAATATCTATTTCATCCATATTACATTCAAACACTTTTATTTTTGCTGGTTCTCGTACAATACAGTGGTAAATAATAGAATCGAGTTTATAAATTCTTTTTGTCGCCTGTATACGTTCATTTCTTAAAGAAGCAATTATTTCAATCATCTCCCTAGCATTTTTATCTCTATATCTATAAGATGATCTATTAAATTCCGCTACTTTCTGAAATGACTTACCATTACCGTTTAAAAATGTTTTAACTCCTATTCCCTGTCTATTTTTCATTGCATCTGCTGAGCAATCAGATCTTGCAAGATTTTTAGCTTCCAAGGCTGTACATAATATATTTTCCGTTGCCCTATAATTTAAATATGGTGTAGAAGTATCACTAAATAAATTCGAAAGTGCGCCCATTGCTTCTAATATTTCTGCATATAGTATCTGATTAGAATATGGTTGATTTTTCAAAAACATTAATATCCCTCCTTATTAATCTGTAAATTAAGCATAATAAAAGCTATTGTTATAAATCTAGCTATCCCTTGCTTTGCTTTGTTAACTCATTTTTATAGCGCCTTTAATATAGACTTAGCAATTTCTTCAATAACTGGAACTGTTACCGAATTACCTGCTTGCTTATATAACCTACCGTTACTCATTTTTTCAGATATTTTTATATCACCGAACCCTTGAAACTCAAAACATTCTAAGGGAGTTAATTTCCTGATTCCATGATTATCCATAATCAGCGGGACATTGTGCCCACCCGTTCCCATGTTAGCTGTTAACGTAGGACATACAGAACTTTTATTTTCCCTAACGTACACTCTTCTAAGTTGGTATATACTATCTTTATTTGTCATTTCTTGTTTTAACATAGGGTAGTATTGAGAAGCCTCTGTATAATAATATCTATCTTCTTGTTTTGTTTCTTTATCAATTATATCATTTATCCTTTTAGTCAAATTTATCTTTTCTGGGAATTCAAATCTCTCACATGATTCTTTTTCTTTAAAACCTACCACATAAATCCTTTCTCTGTTTTGTGGAACATTTCCATACTCCATTGAATTAAGTACCTTATATTTAACAAAATAGCCATTTTGTTCCAATGCGCTTAGCATAATCTTAAATGTCTTCCCCTTGTCATGTCCCACTAAATTTTTAACATTTTCAAGTAAAAAGGCTTTTGGTCTTTTATCTACAATAAACCGTAATGTTTCAAAAAACAAATTCCCCCTTTCATCATTAAATCCCTTCCTATATCCAGCTATTGAAAAAGCTTGGCATGGAAATCCTGAAGTTAAAATATCAAATTCAGGCACGTCTTTCGTATCAATCAGATGAATATCTGATTCCATTAATGTATGTTTAAAGTTTTCTCTATATGTTATACATGCGTAAGGGTCCATTTCATTTGCCCAAACAAGTTCAGCTCCAGCATTCTCAAACCCACGGCAAATCCCACCAATTCCTGCAAATAGGCTAGCTACCTTATATTTCTTCATATGTCACCTCGATGATTTTCGTGTATCATTACTATACCTTAGCATTTATAAAATTTACTTTTTTTATACCTAATATATAATTATACTACAAAACATATGATATTTCTCCCTATCTACTAATAATTATTTGATGCTCTTATATTGGTTGACTAATTATTATGTTGAATTGCTCGCGGATGTGATGTGGGGATAGGTCATTAAGCGGTGTTTGTAACAATTTCGTTAAGCTGCTTTGTGAAACTTGGAGGTGAGTGCCGTTAAAAAAGTCAACTGTCTGAGGCTCTACATTCTCCTCTTTTAGAATAATGAATGCCGAGTTTTGACTTTTAGGCAATCAGTTCCAAGTGAACATTAGCACCTTAGAAATTGTTACTACACAAGCGTATGACCTATCCCCACATCACGACGCGCCAAAGCATTGCCCTTCAAGCCTAGATTGTCATCACATTGATGGATTCTCCTATAAGCTTTTCGATGTCTGCTAAAAACACTCGTTCCTCTTGACTACAAAAAGAAATTGCTGTGCCTTTTGTCCCTGCTCTTCCCGTTCTACCAATTCTATGGACATAGGTTTCTGGAACATTGGGCATATCTAGATTAATAACGTGGGTTAGCTTGTCGATATCAATCCCTCTTGCCGCTATATCCGTAGCAACTAAAACCCGCATTTCTTTATTTTTAAATCGGCTTAAAGCTTTTAGTCTTTCAGATTGGTTTTTGTCTCCATGAATGGCCTTAGACACGATATTTCTTTTATTAAGGGCTTTACTGATTCTGTCGGCTTTTCTTTTTGTTCTTGTAAAAACTAAAACTGACTCATAAGATTTGTCTTGAAGTAGCTCTACTAACAAAGATATTTTATCGGGTGGTTCTACAAAGTACAGCTCTTGCTTAATTGCTGCTTTATCTGTTTTCCTGTTTTGAACTTCTATTTTAACTGGGTTATTTAAAATTGAATTAATCAGTTTTGCAACCTCTTTTGGAATAGTTGCTGAAAAAAACATATTTTGTCTCTTTTTTTGTAGCTTTGATATGATTGTTTTAACATCTTTTATCATTCCAAAATCAAGCATCCTGTCTGCCTCATCAAGTACAAACATGTCAACATGGCTTAAATCTGCATAACCTTGATTAGCTA
>CAYRAL010000217.1:0-3189 GCA_964422235.1 uncultured Candidatus Epulonipiscium sp.
GTTTATCCGTCAAGTCAAAACGAGAAGGTCAGACTAAAAACATAGTTGATAATGTAAGCTTTAATGTTAGACGTGGGGAAATAGTCTGTATTGCAGGAATTGATGGGAATGGTCAAACAGAATTAGTCCAAGCAATTACAGGATTATTAACGGCTGATGCGGGACAAGTCATCTTAAATGGTGAGGATGTAACAAAACGTTCTATTAGATATAGAAATACTCATGGCCTGTCTCATATACCAGAAGATAGACATCGTTATGGCTTAGTTCTTGATTACAACTTAGCAGAAAATAGTGTATTACAGCAATATTTTGAACCTGAGTTTAGTGAAAAAGGGTTTTTAAAGCATCATAATATTAACAAGTATGGCGAAAAGCTTATAGAAGAATACGATATTAGAAGTGGTCAAGGTGTTAAAACACCTACAAGAAGTATGTCAGGTGGTAACCAACAAAAAGTTATAATTGCTAGGGAAGTAGCTAGAGAACCTGATATTTTAGTAGCAGTACAGCCCACTAGAGGATTAGATGTAGGTGCTATTTCAAATATTCATAAGCAATTAGTTATTGAGCGGGATAAAGGCAATGCAGTTTTATTAGTATCCCTTGAATTAGATGAAGTAATGAATTTAAGTGACCGGATATTAGTGATCTATCAAGGTGCTATTGTAGCATCATTAGATCCTAAGAGAATTACCACTAGAGAACTTGGTCTATACATGGCTGGTTCAAAAAGGGAGGGATAATTATTAAAACAACAAATAGTAAAAATAAGTTTAAATTAAATTTAGGTGTCATGTCTTCAATTTTTGCAATACTAGTAGGGCTGCTTTTTGGATTCCTAGTCTTGTTACTTAGTAATCCTTCACAGGCATTTGGAGGATTTATGGCAATTCTCACAGGAGCGCTTTCTCATGGACCAAAAGGAATTGGACAAGTATTATATTTTGCAACCCCAATTATGTTGACTGGGTTATCTGTTGGCTTTGCATTTAAAACAGGCATGTTTAATATAGGTGCATCAGGTCAATTCATTATGGGGGCATTTGCGGGTATTTATGTAGCCTTGGCAATTAAACCGATAGGGCCGGGCCATTGGATCTTAGCCCTATTAGCCTCATTTGTTGTAGGAGCATTATGGGCTTTGGTTCCAGGATTACTCAAAGCTTATTACAATGTCCATGAAGTAATATCCTCTATTATGATGAATTACATAGGGATGTATCTTGTGAATTATTTAGTTGGTAATAATGCTCTTTTATTTGACCAAAAAAGAAATCAATCCCATCCAGTACCAGAATATTCACAAATACCTAAAATGGGATTAGATAAGCTTTTTTCTGGTTCTAGTATCCATAGTGGTATATTAATTGCCATTATAGCTGTTATCATCATTCATATTGTCCTCAATAAAACAACATTTGGGTATGAATTGAAAGCTGTTGGATTTAATAGGGATGCTAGTAAATATGCAGGAATAAATGAAAAGAAAAGTATTATATATTCTATGTTAATCGCTGGCGCACTAGCTGGTTTAGCAGGCGGCTTATTATATCTTGCTGGTTCAGGTAAGCATATAGAAATTGTTGATATCATTGCGGCAGAAGGGTTTACAGGGATTTCTGTTGCGCTACTTGGCTTATCTAACCCAATTGGAATATTATTTTCAGCACTCTTTATAGCCTATATTATGCAAGGTGGATTTTATTTACAACTTTATAATTTCTCACCACAAGTCATTGAAATCATCATAGCTGTCATTATATATTTCAGTGCATTTTCATTAATTATTCAATCCTTTGTTTCACGAATTAGCAAAAAGAAAGGAGACGATGAATAATGGAAACCATATATTTTATATTCCAACAAACAATGATCTTTACAATACCACTCCTAATTGTAGCATTAGGTGGTATGTTTTCAGAAAGAAGTGGTGTTGTCAATATAGCCCTTGAAGGTATTATGACCATGGGTGCTTTTTGTAGTATTTTGTTTATTAACTTTCTTCAAGGCAATATGAGTGGACAACCATTATTATTATTAGCAGTTGTCGTTGCAGCTTTATCAGGAATGATATTTTCACTCTTACATGCTTACGCAGCTATTAATATGAGTGCAGATCAAGTTATTAGTGGTACAGCACTCAATATGTTCGCTCCGGCATTTGCCATATTTGTTGCAAGACTGGTGACACCAAATAAAACCCAGCAAGTACAATTTGATAATACATTTTTTATAAGGAAGGTTCCAGTCCTTGGGGATATACCAGTAATTGGTCCTTTATTATTTCAAAATGCATATATAACAACCTATTTAGGAATATTAATTTTAATTGTTTCTGCAATTGTACTTTATAAAACAAAATTTGGTTTAAGACTAAGAGCTTGTGGTGAACATCCTCAAGCAGCAGATTCAGTTGGTATCAATGTTTATAAAACAAGATATGCAGGGGTCATGATATCAGGTGCATTAGGGGGCATAGGTGGTTTGGTATTTGTTATCCCAACATCAACCAACTTTAACGCTACTGTAGCCGGTTATGGATTTTTAGCTTTGGCCGTATTAATATTTGGTCAATGGCATCCTATGAAAATCCTATATTCCGCATTTTTCTTCGGATTAATGAAAACAATTGCTGCTTCATATTCAGGCATACCAATATTAAAGACATTAGGAATTCCTAATAGCTTTTATAAGATGATTCCTTATATTGCAACAATCGTTGTACTAGCATTTACATCAAAGAAATCCCAAGCGCCAAAGGCTGCGGGGACTCCTTATGATAAAGGAGCAAGATAAAAATTTTAAAAGATCGCCAAATTAAGGCCTAGTTGAAAAGCTAGGTCTTTTTTGATGAAGAAACAAGAAATTGCACCTGTATTGCACCTTTAATAGTAGACTTTTCCAGACAAGTGAGTTATTCTTAAAGATAAGGCGACCAAAGTAGTTTAATAACAGCCTTGCTAATAAAAATAATAAAGGGGGAGATGTAATGAAAAAAGGAAGATTTGGAATAAGTGTCACCGTAATTGCAGTGATTGCCTTTGTTTTTGGCTTGCTAAGACAGCCACAGTCTGTATTACTTGTTGTGGGATTTGCACTGCTAGCAGAAAAGAATGAGTGGCTTAATAAGCAGGTTATGCAGTCACTTCTGCTGACACTGACGTATTATGTATCAATTTTAGTTTT
>CAYRAL010000218.1:0-3186 GCA_964422235.1 uncultured Candidatus Epulonipiscium sp.
TCCTTAAACTCTTTGTTATAAGTCTATTTTTAATTAACAACACAACCGCCTCAACGTGGGTTGGGACTAGGAGATGATACTAATACGCAAGAAGTATGGGGTTAATTTGGTTCTGCCCCCCTAACCTTATTTGACCCCCCTGTTTTTTGGGAATCCTATCTTTATAAAAATCACATGTTCCTTATCTTGCTTAGTTTGTACTCTATCTTAAAAACCTTCTCTATATATACTAATAATTTACGTAAATAAACTTTTCACATGACCAGTCTTTATTCTGCGTCTTATCTAGAATAGCGTAACCATCCATTTGTTTTTTTCCAATTGAGATTGAAGTTTGTGCCTTTATAAAAAACGTCTTTAGGTTCTAAGGTTTATAGTTAAAATTCAAAGTACCCCGAAAGTACCGTCGAAGCACAACAAGTTGGATTTACCTATTATCATTTAATCTATCAAATGAGGTTTAATGAGCATTGAATCAACTAGGTTAATTAACTTAGTTTTCATATACATTTATCTTCCAACTAAGTACAACTGGTTTAAAACATTCAATCCCTAAAACTATATTGTGTGCTACTATATAATACTTGTTGTCTATTATACCTTGGTTAGCTACAGCTGGGCCTGAAATATGTTTAGATAATTTCTTATTCGTATAATCTTTAACATCTATTTCATTAAATATAGAACTGGCTTGCCATATATTGCTGATATTTTGATATTCTTCTACTGAAATTTGACTTCTATATTTTTTACTTAAATCACTGTACTTAAAAAAATTATTGCTATTAAACATCAGAATCTGCTCGTCATTTTGCTTAGATAATTGTTTTAAGTATATTGCTTCCATATCATTCAGCTTTTTGTATGCATTCATCTGAAAAAAAACAATTATAAAAAGCGATAAAATTAAAATCATAAGAACCTTATCTTTTTTCATCATATATAATACCTTTTCCACTAACAATAAAACTTATTTGAGTTATCTCCTCTTTTGAATCTTTTAAATGTAACATCATTTCATCACCTTTTTTTGTAAATTTCAGCATGTACTCATCAAATTCCGATGTTAGATGATTTCCATCCTTGTTAAATGTATCTTTATGCACTACACTAACATCAATATCATAAAAATCATCTTTTAATAAAATATGATTTTTGAGCCCATAATTAATTGTACTATCAACTATATCACTTATTAAATCAGAAGTTTCATGAGACTCCTACATTTGTTAGTATTATTTCTCCGCTAAATATATCTAATTCTTGACTATTTACTTTAAATTCCACTTCATAGCCATCACCTACATATTTATTTGGTACAATTTGTATAGCTGATGGTGTCGTTTCCTGAGTTGCTAGTTCTTGTAATACAGGAACCCCCTACTCCTACATTGCCGATTGCAAAGACTTGAACTGGTAATACTGTTATTAGTAGTGTTAATACTAATAATATTGATACTGTTTTTCTCCCCTTCATTTCATCTTCCCCCTTTATCATCGTTATTTACTGAATAATCGTACCATTTCAAATTATACCTGTCAATCAGAATTTCCTATTAGTATTCTTTTAGACATTATCTTACAAATAACGACAAAATAGCCCTGGTATATTACACCAAAGCTATCCCATTTTCCATTTATTCAACTACACACTCAACTTCTGTCCCGTCCAGAAATCTTACAACCACTTTCCCATCCCCTACCACTGTCATATTCTCATCCATGCTAAAATACAAGTCCACATCAAATTCTTCTATTACCACACTTTTTTCCACGGCCTCAATACCTATACATCACTTATTTGATGATAGAAGTAAAGTCATATTCAGCTACTGATTTAATATCATAACCGTAGCATCAAATCCTGCTACTTTAAGCTTTTTAACCTGGTTATCTGCATTCTCTCTAACTGAATAAGAGCCCGCCATTACCCTGTATAAGGTTTTATTATTGCTCTGGGAGGCTGGTTTTGCATGCTGTGTATATTTAATATTCAGTTCCTCTAAAATAGCTTTTACCAATTCTTTAATAATTTCACTTCTCTTGCTATCAAATAACTCATTGTTTTTTTCATTATCAACAAATTGGCTTTTAATTGTTTTGGTAGAGTAGCCATTGCGTTTATTATCACTATTTCTAAAAGTTCTTGTAGGATATCTTTAAAGCTGTCTTTTAAGAGACTGTAAATATCATCTACATCTGTAATGTTATTTTCTGCAATAATCTGTTTTAAATGTTCTTTTCCAATTGCCATAAAAAAACTCCTTCCTGGTTTGAATTATCTTTATCTAATTCTTCCCAAGAAAGAGGTATTTATTTTCAAAGACACAAGATTATTTACACTACCCTGGATAGGTAAAAATGAATCTTTGTTTTCATTTAACTAATCAGTCATTTCATTATACAACTTAGCCTTCCACCACTAATTCTACTAAACCTTCATTATATAACTCTACTTTTAATACAAAATCAAATTTATTAAATGCCATACACAGATCAAAGTCCCCCATAGGAAATATATGATTCATATTAGGATCAAAAAACTTACTTCCGTCTTCTCTTCTAAGGGTTTCTTTTATAGACTCTTCATCAACCTCTTCACCCTTCAGCAGGGCCTCAATATATTGGGCACATAGGTAGTCTTCCTGGGCAAAAGAATCTCCATTGTTCCCCATAGCTACTAGAGTTACATGATCTGGGTTTTTAGCTTTAATATATCTTACAATTGCCTTGGCATTAACAAAGCTACCTGTAATAATTTCATCTGCATTAATAGCACCTATAATCCCCTGGGTACCAGCACTGGTGGTATGGACAATGGTTTTTCCAGTAAAATCTACTTTTTCAATATCATAGGGAGAATTCCCAAAATCAAAGCCTTCTTGCTTAACTCCTCCTCGCTCCCCAACTAATATGTAGTCTGGATTATTCTTTTTAAGGCTGTAGGCCGTTCTAATATCCCCAATCGGTATAATATGCTTAGCACCATTGTTTTTTGCATAACATGCAACAGTAAATGCCCTAAAGACATCTATAATAACCGTAAGTCCCTTGGCCTTTTTGGCCCCATCAATCAGCTGTGTCATCTCAATTTTCATTTCTTTTCTCCTTCCAATTGCTTGTTTTCTATACTGAACAATAACTCCTTTAGCTTATTATTGTACTCATTTTGCATATTAGCTGCTT
>CAYRAL010000219.1:0-3180 GCA_964422235.1 uncultured Candidatus Epulonipiscium sp.
AAGCAAAATCTTGTCAACCATCCCCACTCATGATATAATTAAACAATATGTTCAGATATGAACGATTACCATAGGAGGAATATAAATGGACGATAAGAACGTAATAACAATGGAAGCAACTGATGACATAGGCCAGGTACAAATAGCTGATGATGTTATAGCCATTATAGCTGAAATCGCAGCAACAGAGGTTAAAGGTGTAGCAGGTATGGGCGGTACAATAACAGGTGATATTGTACAATCTTTATCACGTAAAAAAACAGCAAAAGGCGTTAGAGTAGAACTAAACGGAAGCCAAGTCATGTTAGATATGACATTAATCATTAACTATGGTGAAAAAATTCCTGAAGTAACACTTGAGGTTCAAAAAAAGGTTAAAAACTCAATAGAAATGATGACAGGTTTAGAGATTATCTCAATTAATATCCATGTTACAGGCATACACGTGAGCAAAGCCGTAGATACTACTAAAAACAAAAACAAAAAAAGTGACTCAGTAAACTAACCCTTAAATTTAAGGGTTAGTTTGTTCTAATTTAAAGTTTTAAATCAAAGGAGGCCACCTGTGACAAGACGGGAAGCTAGAGAGCATGTAATGAAATTATTATTTCAAAAGGATTTTGTAGACCAAGAAGAATACGACGCACAGGCCATGGACTATTTAGAACGATTTGAAATAGGGGAAAAACACCATGGCTTTATCTTAAAAGAATACAGGGGGGCCATTGCCCATCAGGAAGATATAGATCATATTATTACAGCCAGTTCAAAAAAGTGGAAAACCAGCCGTATGGCAAAGCTAGATTTAACAATTTTACGCCTAGCAGTATATGAAATGTACTTTGAAGAGGACATCCCTAATAACGTAGCCATTAACGAAGCTGTAGAACTTGCTAAAAAATACAGTGGTGATGAATCAGCATTTGTCAATGGGTTATTGGCCAATGTCATCAAAGACATAAAGGAGTAATCAGTCCTATGAAGAAAAAAGTATTTTCTGTCTCAGATATTAACGGTTATGTAAAAAACATGCTAGAAGACGACTATGTTCTTCGAAATGTTTATATTAAGGGCGAAATTTCAAACTTTAAACATCATAGCTCGGGGCATATGTACTTTACCCTTAAAGATCCAAATGGGGCAGTGTCAGCCGTTATGTTTAGGGCTAGCGCCAGCACCCTTACATTTGCACCTAAAGAAGGTATGATGGTCATTGTTCGGGCATCGGTTTCAATGTATGTGAAAACTGGGCAATACCAAATCTATATATATGAAATGGAAGTATCAGGAAGAGGGACTCTCCATGAAGCCTTTGAGCAGCTTAAAAGAAAGCTAGACAAAGAAGGTCTATTTGATGAACAATATAAAAAACCTATCCCACACTTCCCCAAAACCATCGGGGTTATTACATCCGGAACAGGGGCCGCCGTAAGAGATGTTTTAAATATTATAAGGCGCCGAAATCCAGGTATTAGAATCTATGTTTACCCTGTCCTTGTACAAGGTGAAGGATCAGCTTTTGATATTTCCAATGCTATTGAAGCCATGAACGAGCACGGACAGTGTGATGTACTTATTGTAGGGCGTGGTGGAGGCTCTATTGAGGACCTATGGTCCTTTAATGAAGAAGTCGTGGCAAGAGCCATATTTAACTCAGCCATACCAATCATATCCGCAGTGGGACACGAAACCGACTTTACAATCGCAGACTTTGTCTCTAGCCTTAGGGCGCCCACACCATCAGCAGCAGCAGAGTTAGCCACGCCAGACATAGGAGAACTACAAAGGCGTGTTGATCAATATACAATGCGTATGGAAAAAGATATCTATCAATATTTAGAGCACAAAGCTCATATTCTTAAAATGTACACAACAAGGCCTGTACTGGCCCAAGCCGGCGAATATTTTGCTAGAAAAGGCCAAGATCTAGACTTACTTCATATCAGGCTACAAGAAACCTTAGGGACTATATTAACTAGCAAACAAGCAACTTTAGGAGAAAAAATAGCAAAACTAGATGCCTTATCACCCTTAAACACATTACAAAGGGGATATGCTTTAGTCGTAGATGAAAAGGATCGTGCCATTACATCAGTCAATCATGTACAAAAAGACCAAACTATTTCCATTAAGTTAAAGGATGGTAAACTAAAGGCAATTGTTCAATAAGGAAGGAGAAAGCAATAATGGCAACTAAGAAAAAGCAAACATTTGAAGAGAGTTTAGAAAAACTAGAGAAAATCATAGAGCAACTAGAAGGCGGAGATTTAGCCCTAGATAAAGCTTTTGAATACTATAAAGAAGGAATGGACCTATCACTTTTTTGCTCAGATGAACTAAAAAGAGTGGAAAAAGAAGTGGCACAGATTCAAAAAAGCCGAGATGGGGAGTTTCTTGTAACTTCTTATGAAACAGAAGAGGTGCTATAATATGAAACAATTACTTGAGCTAATGGGGGAAGATATTACCGCAAAACTAGATCAATATTTACCAGACACAGAAGGACACTTATTTCATATTTATGACGCAATGAGATATAGCACTTTATCTGGTGGAAAAAGAATACGGCCTATTTTAATGGACCTTGCCTATGAAGCTGTTGGGGGAAAAGACGAAAACATAGACCCATTTTTATGCGCTATTGAAATGATCCACACTTACTCCTTAATTCATGATGATTTGCCAGCTATGGACGATGATGATTTTAGACGTGGCACGGAAACCAACCACATTAAGTATAACGAATGGACAGCTATTTTAGCAGGAGATGCCCTGCTTAACCGGGCTTTTGAGATTATGTTAGAAGCCACTGTTCAAAACCCTAAAGCCTCCTATATAGAAGCCATGCATACCCTGAGCCTTGCATCAGGTACTCGTGGGATGATTGGTGGGCAGGTTGTAGATATTATGTCAGAGAATGAAGATGTTGATGCAGACACAGTGGATTTTATTCACCGTAATAAAACAGCAGCCTTAATGGTAGCAGCAGTGGATATGGGAGCAATTTTAGGAGAAGCAAGCAAAGAAGAAAAAAAGGCCCTTCACAACTTTGCCTTTAACATTGGGATGGCATTCCAAATTGCAGATGATATTTTGGACCTATTATCCACCGAGGAAGACCTTGGCAAGCCAATTAACAGTGACATAGAAAAAAATAAAGCCACCTATGTTTCAATTCAC
>CAYRAL010000220.1:0-3149 GCA_964422235.1 uncultured Candidatus Epulonipiscium sp.
GATAGGAATAGGTGGGCTGCTCGATAGCCCTCCCGTGGCGCAACTCATCAATCTCAATCATTAGTAGAAGGCATTAATGGCATGAATCAGTTATTGGCTGATTTAGAAGAAGCCAATGAATATATCAAGAAATTCAAGGTATAAAACTTAGCCATTCATTTTTATACATGGTGAAAGCTATGTTTAAATAAATCAATCAAAATAACAAGGAGGATTTGTAATGAAAATTAAGAAAATAATTATGTTTGTAGTAGTAGGAATTTTATCTCTAGGTGTTTTAGCAGGGTGCAATAAGCCAGTAGAAGAAAAAGAGCCAGTTACATCACAGCCATCAGTAGAGACAGAAAAGTCAGGTAAAGATGAGGTCAACAATGAGCCAGTTCCTCAAAGTATTGTTATAAACGGTTCAACATCTGTACAGCCATTAGCTCAAGAGCTAGCTCAAATCTTTCAAGAAACCCGTTCATATGCGACCATTGATATTCAGGGTGGAGGATCAGGGACGGGTATTAAGTCAGCTGCAGATGGTGTAGTTGACATTGGAATGTCTTCTAGGGGTCTAAAAGAGGAAGAAAAATCACTCAAGGAATATGTTATTGCTACAGATGGTATTGGTGTCATAATAAATCCAGGGAATGGTGTAGAGGATTTAAGTAGTGAACAAATTAAAAAAATTTATATAGGTGAAATAACAGACTGGGCAGAAGTGGGAGGAAATCCAGGCAAGATTACTGTGGTAACGAGAGAAGAAGGTTCCGGTACAAGGGGCGCTTTTATAGAGCTAACAGGTTTAGAGGTGAAGGAAGGAGACGATAAGGTTGACAAAACAACAGTTAATGCTATAACGCAGGGGTCTACAGGAGGCGTTATTACCACAGTTTCTAGCGATCCAAATGCAATAGGTTATGCTTCATTCGGAAGTGTACAAGGAAATACAGAAGTAAAAATAATAAAAGTAGATGGAGAAGAATGTTCAGAAGAAAATATTAATAGTGGTGCATACAAAATTTCAAGGCCTTTCTTAATGTTAACTAAAGACGAGCCTACAGGTCTTGCAAAAGAATTCATGAATTTTATTCTAAATGAAGAAGGACAAGAATTAGTCGTATCAAAAGGTTATGTAAAGACAGCAAAATAATAGTTTTAGATAAGAGGTGAGCTGTGTATCTGCTTGCCTTATTTTTATAATTTTAGATATTAGCTAGGAGATGAAGAAATGAAGGCATATGAGAGAGGCATTAGGGCTATATTATTAATTTGTGCAATGAGTGCAATATTGGGCATAGGATTGATTACCTTATTTATTCTGAAGGAGGGAGTGCCTTTAATAGGACGGTATGGATTTTTTAATTTTATAGGTGGTACAACTTGGGCTCCCTTAAGAGGTGAATATGGCATATTACCGATGATTGTTGGATCTGTATTGACAACGACAGGTGCACTGATCATTGGTGTACCGATAGGAATTGCTTGTGCAATTTATTTAGCTGAAATTGCAGATTCTGGTGTTGTAAAATTTATGGATCCTATTATCCAGCTCTTAGCTGGCATACCATCTGTCATCTATGGGCTTTATGGACTTACGGTTATTGTTCCATGGATTAGAAAATTATTTAACAACCAAGGTTTTAGTATTTTAGCTGGCAGTATTATATTAGCAATCATGATATTACCTACGATTGTAAGCATTGCTACAAATGCTATTAAATCTATTCCAGAAGAGTATAAGGAGGGTGCCATTGCATTGGGCTCATCCCATTGGCAGGCTATTGTAACAGTCATTGTACCTGCAGCACGTTCTGGGATTATTGCTGCCATTGTACTTGCTATGGGTAGAGCTGTTGGGGAAACCATGGCTATTATTATGGTCCTTGGTAATACTGCTATTTTACCAAAGAGTATTTTAGGACCAGCAAGAACTCTAACAGGTAATATAGGGATTGAAATGGGGTATGCCTCATTGGAACATCAAGAAGCTTTGTTTGCAACAGGCGTTATTTTATTTATATTTATTATGATATTAAATATGGTCGTTAATATGATACCCAAGAAAGTAGGTGAAAAATAATTGAGTCATATACCTAGATGTCAACAAACAATCACTTCTAAAAAAAGAATGTATAGCAAAATAAGACAAGAAAAAATTGCCTTTGCTTTAATGCGGTTTTGTAGTTTTATTATCATTTTTATATTGCTAGCTATTGTCGGAAAGATAATAATCAATGGCTTACCATATGTTACAATAGATTTTTTGACACAAGAACCAAAAGACATGGGAAGGGCGGGAGGGGTTTTTTCCATTATTATAACCACACTATATCTTGCGGCTTTGTCTTTAATAATTGCTACTCCTATAGGGATTGGGGCTGCAATATTTTTAACGGAGTACACAAAGGAAGGCAAGATGATCACGATTATTAGATTTTGTGTAGAAGCTTTAGCTGGAATTCCTTCCATTGTGTTTGGTCTTTTTGGATATGTTTTTTTTGTCGTCTTTTTGAACTTTAAATACTCCATGGTATCAGGGGCGTTGACTTTAAGTTTGATGATTCTCCCTACGATTATCCGTACTTCAGAAGAAGCAATTAATGCTGTACCTATGTCCTATAGAGAAGGAAGCCAGGCACTAGGGGCTACAAAATGGTATACAATCTATAAAATCGTACTCCCGACAGCTAGGCCTGGTATTATGACGGGCCTTATCTTAGGACTGGGTAGAGTCGTAGGAGAGACAGCAGCAGTCATTTATACAGCAGGTAGTTCTCTTGGGATTCCAGACTCCATTTGGAGGCCAGGCAGAACTCTATCTGTACATCTTTATATACTTGCCTCAGAAGGTTTATCACAGAGTCACATGTATGCAACAGCGACAGTATTGATTATTATGGTTTTAATTATAAATTTAATCGCTAAGCAGTTGCTTGGAAAAATAGTAAAAGAATAAACACTTCAACATACTAAAGTGGGTACTGTCCCTGTTCGTGCCTGTTTGTGCAATAGCTATAACTATTGCACACTAACTATTCTGAAATTATGTAATTTAGCTTAAAAATATTGACGTGGGCATAAATTAATGCTAATATTTTTATATATTAAACTACAAAATAGGAGGAATAAAGAATGGGCAATATTAAAACAAAAATTGCAAA
>CAYRAL010000221.1:0-3138 GCA_964422235.1 uncultured Candidatus Epulonipiscium sp.
TGGTTTATCGATAAATTCGATTACCGAAACAAAGAAGCTTCCTGGAAAACCTCTAAAGATGCAATCCCAAGGTCAATCCAAAAACTAGCTAGTGTATCTGTAGGGGTAGGTTCTAAAGAAGAGTAGTAAAGGAGAATGATTCATGGATAAGATTACAAGCTTTACAATTAATCACTTAAAACTTTTACCAGGGGTATATGTATCTCGGGTTGACTATGCAGATGATTCACCTATTACCACTTTCGATATTCGCATGAAAGCACCTAATATTGAACCTGTCATGCATAATGCTGAGATGCATACAATTGAGCATCTGGCTGCTACATTTTTGCGTAATCACTCTAAATACGGTAATGACATTATTTATTTTGGCCCAATGGGATGTCGTACTGGATTTTACTTACTGATGAAGGGCGACATTTCATCAAAGGATATAGCTCCTTTGATGATGGAGACTTTTGAGTTTATAAAAGACTTTAAAGATACGATTCCAGGAGCCTCTGCAAAAGACTGTGGAAACTATTTAGATATGAACTTAGCCATAGCACGATATGAGGCTAATAAGTTTTTGGAAGAAACATTGTATAAACTAACAGATAAGAATTTAATTTATCCTAAATAAAGTTAGATAAAGAAAGGATTAGGATATGCCACGGCACATCCTAATCCTTTCTTTATCTCTCATCTCCATCACTTTCCCATAATTCTTCCATTAGTGATGTAATCTCTTCTTTTCGATCTACAGTGCTTTCTCTATCTACTATAATTTGGAGGACATCTCCCTCCTTTGCGTCTGGCGGAATAAGCCTTTTAGGCATACTCTCAAATGACCCATCATCCTTTTCAAGTATAGCTACATCTTCTTCAATACGATCAATGACTACTCTCATATGCTTTCACCTCACTCATTATTTTTATTGCTTTTCCGTAATCCACTCAATATCTTGTCCGTTTGTAATAGCTGTTATGGTACCATGTGTTTGTGTGTCAAAATACGTAATAGTATTATCTTCTAATTTTTTAATAATATCCTTATGTGGGTGCCCATATTTATTATCTTGTCCCGATGATATGACTGCATAGTCAGGATTAACTGATTCTAAAAATTCATCTGTCGTAGAGGTGCTACTCCCATGATGTCCTAAATTTAAGACCACAGAGTTGAGTGGATAGCCTTCTTTTAGTATTTCATATTCTGAAGTCTTTTCTGCATCTCCAGTAAATAAAAAACTCATTGTCCCATATTCTAGTCTAATAACAGCGCTATAGTCGTTAATATCATTGTAACTAGTGCTTACCGGTGCTATCATTTGTACTTGCATTCTATGATCTAAACCAAGGCTTACACCTGCCTTAGCTGTTTTAACAGTATATCCCTTTTCCTTAATTGCTATGAGTACATCTTCAAAGGTTTTTGTTGTATGTGCTACTTTAGGCATATAAATCTCACCAATCTCAAAGTTGCGTATAACTGCATCTAAACCACCTATATGATCCGCGTGTGGATGTGTTCCGACAACATAATCTAATTTTTTAATCTCTTTCCTATTTAAAAAATCTACTATTTCATCTTCCTGAGAATTATCTCCTGCATCAATTAACATGGCCTTTCCTTCCCCTGTCGTAATTAAAATAGCCTCCCCTTGTCCTACATCTATAAAATCCACTGTCAGATTCTCATTATCATAAGTCTTTAGATCAGGATCATCTTTGCTAGTCACTAGCTGAAATATTACCACCGCAACTAGTAATAAAAGATATATGTAATTGTGTTTATTTTTCATTATGTCATATCTCCTTTGTATACGTATTATTCTTCATATCATATATATTATATATGAAAATGGTTTAACTAGCAAAATGCGACACGATTCAATTATAGAATTATGTCGCATTTTAAAACATATATGCTAAGCTATTTAGTTTTCCCATGGTCTTTAATAGCAGTTGTTAAATCCTATAAGCATACGCACCTTAACACGGGTGTATGGAAAGCTGCGTATGCCTGAGTGGTTTTGGTATACAATTACTCTAATACATCTGACATATAAAATATATGCTACCTGTGTAATCTACGTGGTCTCCAGATGTATAATGACATATGATATAGCTTATTAGGTTCTTATAGTATAATCCTATAATATTACCCTTTACATCTACTATACTTCCAAATAGATGGCCTTAGAGTTATTATAAATTATTAATTCCTAACGTAGTACATCACTTTATACCCACCTTGAATTAATTCAATTCCTTAACCACTCGCTATTAAGTTACCCTTTTTTTAATATCTCATACACCATATACTAAGGTATTTTTTTACACTTTAATAATATCAAAAATATGTCTATACTTTATAGCGTAATCACCGTTTGCGCCTTCATTAGTACCGAAACTATTTCATCCATACTTGTAATTCTTCCAACTAATAATGATTGATTGTCACAGCTTCCATCTTGGCACATGCCACAAGCAATCAAATCTACTCCTGACATTTGTAATGCTTCTAATATATTTATAATATCTGATTTTATCATTAGTAGCCTTACTGCAGAATTATAAAATATAATTACTTCTGGTTTTTTTAGGTTAGCTAAAACCTTCCGTAAAAATACTTCTATTAAGGTTCTCCCTGTTTTTTCCCCACTACAGTACTCATTGTTAATAATAATGACTCGATCATACATATACTTAACCTCCAGAAAATCTTATTAGTATAATATATGCAGATTGTCATACTTTTGATGATATTTTATGACATTTTTCTCTTGTAGTAGACTATTATATCTATAACTCCTTTTGCTATTGATGCTAATAAAAACACAATATTAATTACCATTCCAGCTATAGAGATGCCTTTATCCTTGCGATTCCCCATCCCTACTGCCCCTAAAGCTGTTCCTACTACAGTTATTGGTAGCCCTACAATAGGTACTAACCATCCTAGAGAGGCTATTATACCCAATATAAATGATATCCACGCACTTTCATTTGTCTTTTTCATATATTCTCTCCTAATCTCTTGCTATTTTAAAGTTAGGTATTAAAAAATCGGACTATCACTATTGATAATCCGACCTCTTATTAAAGCGGGTGATGGGAATCGAACCCACGTATGCAGCTTGGAAGGCTGCCGTT
>CAYRAL010000222.1:0-3138 GCA_964422235.1 uncultured Candidatus Epulonipiscium sp.
CGCCAACAGAACGTGGACTAAAACATATTTATGAGCTTATTGAAGCCAAAAAAGAAGGTTACTTAGCATATATTATTTTTGTTATTCAAATGAAAGGTGTAAAGCATTTTATACCCAATATAGAAACACATAAGGAATTTGGAGAGGCTTTAGCCATGGCTAAAAGCCAAGGAGTGGAAGTGTTAGCATATGATAGTATCGTAACAAAAGATAGTATTGGAATAAACCAAAAAGTAACTTGTAAAATTTGAAAGCAATGGTAACAGACAATTAAAGAACTATAAGTAAAACATACAAATAAAGCCTAAATATATTGAGTTATTTATTATATATTTAGGCCTTATTTGTGTATAAAAATTAATAGATAGGGAAAATAGGTTGACATTGCCTAAAAAAGTAGGTATTGTATATATATCTTTATATATTTTTTAAAAAAGCTACACACGTATGTATAGTACTTATTATTAAGTTGAGGAGGCTTATAAATAAAATGTTAGAACTTGGAGCATGATTAGATAGTAGACCTGTTTCTAAAATACCTTATAAATCCTATTTGCAAACATAAGACGATATGCAATATACACAATGAATGTGGGAATATCAAAAGAAATATGTTGACATCTTACATAAAGGGTGTTAGCATGGGAAATAAGCAAGGAAAATTATACTAAATATGTGAGGTGGTGTTGTACTATTTGTAAATAATCTAAATAAGAATAAAAATATAAAATAATTTTTTACACAAACTACACACGTATGTATAGTATAAAGCATTAGGATTGATACATACTATAAACACTATTATCAATAGGAGGAGAAACGATGAAAAAGCTTTTATATTTAATGTTAGCAGTTGTACTTGTATTATCAATGGTAGGTTGCGGTAGTAAAGCAAGCCCAGACGGAACAGCAAAACCAGATGTAGGGACAGATAGTGGAACAGATGTTGGAACAGATGCGGGGACAGATGAACCTGTAACCATTAAAGTTGCAAACTATGCTTTATTAGAAAAGGGTTATACAGAATTTTGGGAAGGCGCTAAGGAAGGATTTGAAGCAGAAAATCCAAATGTAACGATTGAGTGGGTTACAGCACCTTATGGTGAGATTCTAAGCCAAGTAATGAATATGGCAGGAGCAGGAGATAAAGTAGATCTTATATTTAGTGAAATTATTTGGGTTCCTTCCTTAGTGGATGCAGGTCTTGCAGAGCCTATGGAAAATGTATTAGACCAAGAATTCTTAGATGATTTCTATCCTAATATATTAGATGCTCATAAAGTAGATGATACAGTTTACAGTGTACCACTTTATGCTTCACCCTCCGTATTATTCTATAACAAGAATTTATTTGAGAAAGCTGGATTAGATCCAAATACACCGCCAACAACATACGATGAAATGCTTGCAATGGCTGAAAAGCTTTCTGAGTTAAAAACAGACGATGGTAATAAGGTTTATGCATTTGGACAGCCGACAGCATCAGTACCAGTAGTCGGTGCTTCTTTAACAGCATTTGCAGCTAACTTTGGTGGTTATGTATTTGATGAGAATGGTGAATTTAACGTAGATAACGAAGGCTTTATACAAGCTATGGACATGTTAAAAGTATTAGATGAGAAAGGGTATAACCCACAAAACGTTAAGCCTAAAGACTTAAGAAACTTATTTGCCCTTGAGCAGTTAGCCATGTACTACGATAACTCTTGGGGATTTAACGGAATATCAGCTATTAACCCAGATGCTGTTAACTTTACAGAAACAGCTATGCCACTTAAGGGTGGAAATGGTGAAGGAGAGTCAACACTACAATCTAATAACTTTGTAGCAATTAACAATGGAGATGCTAGACTTGCAGCAACTGGGGATTTTATTAAATATGTTTTAAGTAGAGAGATTTTAGAAGACTATGTCATTAATATTACCCCAGGATTTACAGGTAGAAAGAGCATGGAAGATGTTGTTAACCCAGTGCTTGAAGGTTCACAAGATGCAATATCTATAGCAATATCAACTAAACTTTTCCCAACTATTAATGATCTTAATCTAGAGCTTTGTTCTCTAGCTCAATCAATTACAGTCGGTAAGACAGATGTAAAAACAGCCATTGAAAACTTTAAACCATCAGCAGAAGCTATTTTGCGATAACAATGATGAGGAAGCCTAATATTGTTTTCATACTATCCGATGACCAGGGTTACTGGTCACTCGGATGTTATGGTAATAAGGAGATAAAGACACCTAATATTGATAGATTAGCTTATGAAGGCGTTAAGTTTGAAAACTTCTTTTGTGTTTCACCAGTATGTTCGCCGGCTAGGGCTTCGCTTCTTACAGGTAAGATACCCTCACAACACGGAATCCATGATTATATTTGTGATGGTAATGGAGGAGAAAACCAAAAGCCAATTGAATATTTAAAAGATCATGTAGGGTTTACAGATATATTATCCGACAATGGCTATATCTGTGGTCTTAGTGGTAAATGGCATTTAGGAGATGGAATGACAAAACAAAAGGGATTTGACTTTTGGTATGTACACCAAAAGGGTGGTGGCCCTTATTATAATGCGCCTATGATACGAGATGGCAAGTTAATTAATGAGCCAGGGTATATAACAGATGTTATTACAGATGAAGCGATTAAGTTTATTCATACACAAAAAGATAATAAGAATCCATTCTTTTTAAGTGTTAACTATACAGCACCTCATTCGCCTTGGATTAATTCTCATCCTAAAGAGTATACAGATTTATATGAAGATTGTCAGTTTAATAGTTGTCCTCAAGAGTCTAAGCATCATCCATGGGCATTAGTCGATATTATGCCAGGCTATGATGATCCTAGGGCGAATTTAATTGGTTATTTTGCAGCAATTACTGCAATGGATGATAATATTGGTAGATTGTTAGATGTTCTCGAAAGACAAGATATACTAGAAGACACACTGATTTGTTTTACAACTGATAATGGATTTAATTGTGGTCATCACGGTATATGGGGAAAAGGTAATGGTACATTCCCTATTAACATGTATGATACATCGGTTAAGGTTCCGTTTATTATGAGTCATAAAGGAAGTATTCCAGAGAATAAAGTATGCCGTAATATTTATAGTGCTTATGATTTTATGCCTA
>CAYRAL010000223.1:0-3130 GCA_964422235.1 uncultured Candidatus Epulonipiscium sp.
AGAGGCTGCTTCTCCACAAGCTATTATAGATTATACAGAGACTGTCCTAAAAGCTGGATCTGATTTAATCGTATTGTCCATAGGCGCATTTGCAGATGCTCAGCTCTATAATCAGGTAAAAGAAACAGCAAGAGAAAACAAACAAAAAATCTATATTGCTAGTGGTGCAGTTGGAGGCTTTGATGTTCTTCGTACAGCGGCCCTCATGAGCCCTATCAAGGCAACTATGACATCTCTTAAGATGCCAGGTTCACTGTATCATAGTCCCTTATATAGAGAAGGCCTAATGGATATTGAAGAGCCAGAGAGGGTCTTTACTGGAAATACTAAGCAAGCCATTGAAATGCTACCATTTCATTTTAATGTTGCAGTTGCCACAGCCCTTGCTAGTGCCGGTCCTGAAGAGACAATTATGAACATTGATGCAGTGCCTAACTTTAGAGGAGACCAATATAAAATTGAGATTCAAGGAGAAGAAGTAGCAACAGACCTTAATATTTACTCTAGAACTTGTAATATTGCAGGCTGGAGTGTCGTTGCAGTCCTTCAAAATATCGTATCGCCAATCGTATTTTAAAAAAGAGATAGTCCCATTTTAGTTTACTAAAGTGGGACTGTCTCTTTTTTAAAAAGATAAAAATTTTTAGTTTACAAGCGACAACTTATATGTTAACATAAGGTTGTTACTTTTTCAGATAGAGTAAATAAGGAGGTATACATGTACGACACAATCATTAAGAAGGGTAATTCGCAGCTTCAGCATGGACCACATAATGATAGAATATATCTTATGAATTTAGCAAAAGAAGATATGCCAGGAATATTAGATGATTTAGATAAAATGGCAAAAACATATAAATATACAAAAATATTTGCTAAAGTGCCAGAAAATTTTTCACAGGCTTTTTTAGAAAATGGATATGCTAGAGAAGCGGTAATCCCAGGTTTTTTTAATGGCAATAAGGACTGTATCTTAATGGCAAAGTATAAGGATCTGCAAAGAGATAACCAAGTAGATCAGGTACTTAATCAAAATGTTATAGAAACTGCTCTTTTAAAGGGGCCTGTCAATAAATTAGAAGGTAAAGGTAATAAGGATCAGCTACCAAGTGACTTTGCTCTCAAAAAAGCAAGGCATAAGAACGCCGATGAAATGGCTAAGTTGTATTCAAAGGTTTTTAATTCTTATCCTTTTCCAGTGTTTGAGGCAGCATATATTAGAGAAACAATGAATGACAATGTTGTTTATTTTACAATATGGAAAGGCAGTGAGATTATAGCTCTGTCCTCTTGTGAGATATATATAGAAGATGAAAGTGTAGAAATGACTGATTTTGCAGTTCTTCCAGAGTATAGGGGATACGGTTTTTCTTATTTTTTACTAATAGAAATGGAAAAAGAAATGAAGAAAAATAAAATCAAGACTGCCTACACAATAGCACGTTCCTGTTCCTATGGTATGAATAGTACTTTTGCTAAATGCGGATATGATTATTCTGGTAGGCTTGTGAAAAATACGCAAATTGCCGGGGAAATAGAGGACATGAACGTTTGGTATAAGTCTTTAAATTAAAGCAATGTATGAATTAGATAACTGTTAACAATAAAATTAAAAGGGGTTTTTTATGAGTAAGGTATTACAGTCTAAGCGCGTAAAATTAGGGATTACAAGTATTTCAGTGAGTGATAAGCCAGCTAAAAAAGGTTTGAGTTCACATAAAGATCGATTTTTTAAAAATGTTAGTCAAGAAGATTGGAATAGCTGGAAATGGCAAATGCAAAATAGAATTGAAACTGTAGAAGACTTAAAAGAACATATAGATCTGACGAAAGAAGAGGAATTGGGAATAAGAAAGTGTCTGACTAGTCTTCGAATGGCAATTACACCATACTATTTTTCACTTATGGACCCAGATAATCCAGATGATCCCATTAGAAAACAAGCTATACCAACATCACAGGAACTAGAAAACTCTGTTTCAGATTGTGAGGATCCACTTAATGAAGAAGCTGATTCTCCGGTTCCAGGGCTTACCCATAGGTATCCAGATAGAGTTCTTCTTTTAGTGACAGATAGATGTGCTATGTACTGTAGACATTGCACAAGAAGAAGATTTGCAGGGAATAATGATAAGTCTCTTCCAATGAGTCAAATTGATAAGGCTATGGATTATATAGCAAAAACACCCGTTATAAGAGATGTTCTTATATCAGGCGGAGATGCGCTTATGATTTCTGATTCAAAACTTGAGAGCATCATAAAAAAACTAAGAGCAATACCACATGTTCAGATTATAAGAATAGGCAGTAGAGCGCCAGTTGTTATGCCACAAAGAATAACACAAGAACTTGTGGATATGCTAAAAAAATACCACCCAGTATGGCTAAACACTCATTTTAATCATCCAAATGAGATTACGCCAGAGTCTAAGAAAGCATGTGAGATGCTTGCTAATGCAGGGATTCCCCTAGGTAATCAGACAGTACTTTTAAAAGGGGTTAATGACTGCCTTTATGTTATGAAAAAATTAATGCATGAGCTTGTCATGATGAGAGTTAGACCCTACTATATCTATCAGTGTGATTTATCCATGGGGATAACACATTTTAGAACAAAGGTCTCAAAGGGTATTGAAATTGTAGAAGGACTTAGAGGGCATACATCAGGTTTTGCAGTACCAACCTTTGTCATAGATGCCCCAGGTGGGGGAGGGAAAATCCCAGTGATGCCAAACTATATTGTTTCCTATGCTGAAAACAAAGTAATTCTTAGAAATTTTGAAGGTGTCATAACAACCTATAATGAATCAGAAAATTATATTTCTCATTGCAACTGTGAAACTTGCTCAGGGAAAAACAAAGAAAAAATGATAGGTCTCTCAAGGCTCATATATAATGAAAAGATATCACTAGAGCCCTTAGGTCTTAGAAGAAATATAAGAAATGGAAATTAAATCTAAGGGTACACTTTTAATCTCTCAAGCAATGCTTGGGGGGTTTTTCCTAGTGTATTTGAATTAATTAGGTTATAATAAATATACAAAAACCATAAAATTGGAGGAACAAATGAAAAAACCTAATATTATTTACGTATTCCCCGATCAGTTTAGGCTTCATGCCATGAGTATTT
>CAYRAL010000224.1:0-3103 GCA_964422235.1 uncultured Candidatus Epulonipiscium sp.
ATCATCCCTGATACAGGGACGAAAGATTCCTTCCGCGGTTCCACCCTAATTGACAAATACATGTCCTCTTCATGGCTATTCATTCCAAAGTGCCTTTCACATAGTCTCTGTACCAGGATCTCACCGTCCCTGATTCTCTCTTGAGCAAAGTAGCTTTGTTACTCTTCTTTTTCATTATGAATATTATTTAATTGTCTATTCTAATATCAATAATATAACAAATTGGCTAGGGGGTGTCAAGGCTAAATGTAGGACTAATCCCGCATTAGGTTGAGGAGGCATCTCCCACTTCGCCTCTCTTGGCTTGGGAGCCAAAGGATGCGAGATGGGATATGCCTCCCTCAACTTACCATTGAAGGGTTACTTGGACCCTGGCGACTACTTCTATGTCGCTTTGTTGGATGACGGTTGATTTATTGGATAATGATGAATCTTGCATGAGTTGGGCACTTTCCCGCATGACTCCCATGGATTCGCTTTGTTCGATGATAGAGATTGGACTTGCTTGGGCTACGCCTAGAGCTGTTGTTATAGCATTTGATTTTTGCCTAGCATTTTGGATAGCGCCTTGGAGGGCTAAGTTGTAGGCTTCGCTTTCATCTTGAATACCAAATCGAATGTTACTAACAGAACTTGCTCCGCTTGCTACTAGTGTGTCTACCACTTCTCCTGCCTGTTGGATATTAGCTAGGGTAATCTCAAAGTTGTGTTCTACGATGTAGTTTCTAAATATTTGTTTGCCATCTACATAATCATAGGCGGGTCTAACGGTGTAGCTTATTGTGTTAATATCCTCTTCTTTTAAATTGTATTGACTTGTTATCTCTTTTTTAATCCTGTCCATGATTTTTGCGTTTTCTTCTTGGGCTTTTTTAGCATCTTTATTTTCAGTTAGAACTGCAGCGTTTATATAGGCAATGTTAGGTTTTACTTTGACCGTTGCCTTACCACTAACTTGAATAATATTTTTTTGTGGTTGAATTTCTGATGCTTGAATTGTTTTTGCACTTAAAACTGTTAGTAAAAGTACTGATAATACCAATAAGTTTTTATAAGCCTTTTTCATCTTGATCTCTCCTCTTCTTTAGTTGCTTTGATTAATAATAATGGTTAATGTTATTTTTCCACCATGGTCTTGCTTTTTTGGCCTTTCAATTTCTTCTTGAATCACAAGGTTGATTGTTTCATCCATTGACCTTATCCTAGATTCTAATTCAGCCTTTTGATGGTCTTCTAATGTGATTTCAATTGTCGTACTTTGGGTATTTAATTCTAACTCTTGAGTGACTACGGCTTCTAATCCTAGCTCTGTACCAATACCCATTAAAATCTCTTTAAACGCTTTGTGATTTGGGCTTTCAACAATCCATGTTTGAGGATTTGTTTCTAATAATATTTCCTCCATAGCAAATGTTGCGCCTTGAATTTCTTCTTTCTCCAAAGATTCTGCAGGGATATCCATCATACGGGACTTAACCACATTATCTTCTATTAGAGGAAATGATTCTTTTGGTGCCTTTGTTTTAGGAGGATTAAATAAAATTGTAGAAAATATAAAAACAGCAGCCACTGCACTTGCCACCTTTATATTTAAAAACCATTTGTGTTTCTTGGTTCTTAGCGGAATCACTTGTTGCTCTAATTTTATTTTGTCCATTAGTTCTTGATGGAATCCTTCTGGAGGATCTATCATCTTTAAAGCTTTAATATTGTTTGTAATGTCTTGTAGAATATCAACCTCCTCACGGCATGAATTGCAATTACTAATATGATTTTCGAAAGCAATACGATCTTGCTCTTTTAGCTCTTCATCTATATATAATGATACCCACTGGGAATACTTTTCACAGTTCATGCCTATCCCTCCTTATATGATTATGACGAAAATAAGAGACATAAGGTTCCTTATCTTGCATAAGAATATTTTTCATCTCTCGCCTTGCTCTTGAAATCCTAGATTTGACCGTTCCAAGAGTTATGTCTAATACTTTTGATATTTCATCATATGATAAGCTTTGCATATCTCTTAAAATCAGAATAACCCTGTGTTCTTCACTGAGTTCTTTAAGAGCAATCTCAATCATTTCTCCTTTTTCTTGCTCAATAATTTTTTCTTCTACATTCTCGTTTTCGTCTCTATGTTGGGGGATAATCTCACTTTCTTCTCCCTGCATTGCTTGATTTATTGAAAATGTCTCTTTACCTTTTCTTCGCCTTAGTTCATCTAAAGCGGTATTTGTGGCTATACGATAAAGCCATGTGCTAAATTTTGACTCTTCGTTGAATTGATGGATTCTTGTATAGGCTTTAATAAATGTATCCTGAGCTAAATCGTATGTATCTTCTGAGTTATTTATTATTCTATAAATCACATTATAGACAATTTTTTCATTATGGCTAACTAGCTGTTCAAAAGCTTCCATGTTGCCATTTTTAGCTTTTTTAACTAATAACTTTTCTTCTTCTGTATCCACCTTACGACTCCTTTCTTAAACCGCTTAATTTTTTATTTGTAAATTCACTTGAACTTCAAAAAATACTATGTTAAAATAGGCGAGTGCTAAATAAACCCCCTAAGTATGCCGATGTGATGGAATGGCAGACATGGTAGACTCAAAATCTACTGGTAGTAATACCGTGCCGGTTCGAGTCCGGCCATCGGTACTTATTGTATCTGAATCAAGTTTCACTTTATAAAAACACCTCTAACATGTAGTATACACAACCATACTTTATGTTAGAGGTGTTTTTATAATACGATTAAGACCATTCATTATTTTTTCTCATTTCCACATATGCGTTGTAAGCTTTTTTTAGCATTTGCTTTTCATCTGCAAACTTAATTAAATGGTAGGCCTCATAAAACTTATAATAGCCTGCATCGACAAAGTATTCTTCTCTTTGAGGTTTTGTATAAAAATTATCAGATTTCATTAAATACCAGTGGACAGTCTTTTTTATAAGTTGTTCCCTACCATTAAACGAATAATTGCTGGGCCCTATATAGTGTATAATCTCAGCATCTGCGCTAGACTCTTCTTTCACTTCTCTCAAAGCTGTTTGCGGGTGGGTTTCACCAGGTTCTACCGTTCCTTTAGGCAGC
>CAYRAL010000225.1:0-3102 GCA_964422235.1 uncultured Candidatus Epulonipiscium sp.
AGTTTAAGGGGATTTTTTATTTCTGTTTTATATATGTATTGACAATTATATTTAAGGGTGATATATTGTGTATATGCAGTATATACAGTGATAGTTTAAAGGATGATTACATGGAGATTATTATTAGCAACTCAAACAAAAAACCTATTTATGACCAAATTGAATCCCAAATCAAGGATATGATTATGATGGGAACTTTAAAAGAAGGTGATGCTCTTCCCTCTATGAGGCTTTTGGCTAAAGAACTTAGAATAAGTGTTATAACGACAAAGAGAGCTTATGAGGAACTTGAGCGGGATGGATTTATCGAAACAGTTACTGGAAGGGGAAGTTTTGTAGCTAGAAAAAATTTAGAACTTATCAAAGAAGAGCAGCTTAGAAGAGCAGAAGAATATCTTCTTGAAAGCGTAGATGTGGCAAAGAGTAGTGGGATTACCCTAGAAGAATTGATAAGTATGTTGAGTTCTTTATATGAGGAGGGATAAAGTGGATAATATTTTAAAAATAAATAATTTAGATAAGCATTACAAAGAGTTTTCTTTAAAAGATATAAGTTTCAATATACCCAAGGGCTCTATAATGGGACTGATCGGAGAAAATGGTGCAGGTAAAACGACGACACTAAAGCTAATATTAAATCTTATCAAAAGTGGTGGAGGAAATATAGAGGTGCTTGGTCTTGATCATATTGGAAGTGAATTAGAAATAAAGGAAAGACTGGGGGTGGTTTTAGATGAAAGCTATTTTCATGACAATTTAAAACCCATAGAGATATCTATGATGATGAAGCATATCTATAAAACATGGGATAAGACTAAGTTTTTAGGATACCTAGATAGGTTTAAACTTCCTAAAGACAGGATAATCAAAGAATTTTCCAAAGGCATGAAAATGAAGTTATCTATTGCAGTAGCTCTTTCACATGATGCTCAATTACTTATTCTAGATGAGCCTACATCTGGTTTAGACCCAGTTGTAAGGAGTGAGATGCTAGATATATTTTCGGATTTTATACAAGATGAAGAGAAGTCTATCTTGTTTTCTACTCATATTACCAGTGACTTAGATAAAATAGCAGACTATATTACTTTTATTCATGATGGGAAAATTATATTTAGTAAAACCAAAGATGAATTAATAAGCGGTCATAGAATTATTAAATGTGGTGAAAGTGATTTTAATAAAATAGACCCATTAGATACCATTAATTATAGGAAAAATAAGTTTGGATACGAAATATTAATTGAGGATAGAAAAATGGCTATATCCAGGTATAAAGACTTTGTCATGGACTTTGTAAACCTAGAAGATATAATGTTATTTTATATTAGGAGGGAAAACGATGATAGGACTATTGATTAAAGATATTATAAACTTAAAAAATAGTTTTAGAACCAGTTTGTTAATACTTGCACTTTTTTCATTTCTGGCATATCAATCACAAGATCCAACTTATTTGATGGGTGTGTTTGTACTGATGATGTCTATACAATCCATATCATCCATATCTTATGATGAATTGGCTAAATGGGACATTTATGCCCTAACCATGCCTATATCCAGAGTAAAACTCGTCATCAGTAAATATATTTTATCTATTATGCTTTCAATTATTGCGCTGATCATTTCAGGGACAATAGCATACCTTGTGATCCTTCCTACAAGTAATATGAATAGACTAGAATTCTTATTGAGCGCATACTTAGTTTTTGCTATTTCCACCCTGCTTCTATCTGTACTACTTCCCCTCATTTATAAGTATGGTGTAGAAAAAAGTAGACTACTAATATTTGTCGTCATATCAATACCTGTACTAATCGGTATATTTTTTAGCAAAATAGGTATTGGTTTACCAGATGAAAATCAACTCAGGAATTTATTCAAAGTATCACCCTTTATAATTATTGTTTTGTTGTTTATTTCAAGTTTTATTTCCTGTAGAATCTACAAAAACAAAGATATGTAGGAGAATAATTCAGTAAGCTTAAATCATGAACCTGTTTTTCTATACTAACCACCATATTAATTTGAAATTTTGCTTGACATATAAAAGCCTATATGCAATACTATAAGTATAGCAAGTAACTAAAAGTAACAAGATGTTCAATAATAAAGATGCATTGAAAATAGTGGAAGAGGATATACTAATTCAATCATAAGGTATATATTATCGATTAATTATAGAATTGAGAAGAGTAAAAATACAAATAAAGTTATATCATAGGAGGAATAAGACATGACAAATAATTTTTATCAAGCAGTCGAGAAAAGAAGATCGTATTATGGCATTAGCAAAGATGTCGTCGTATCTGATGAGAGAATTCAAGAGATCATAGAACATGTCGTCAAACATACACCATCAGCATTTAACTCCCAAACAGCTAGAGTGATACTATTGCTAGATCAGCACCACACAAAATTCTGGGATATAACAAAAGAAGCACTCCGAAAAGTAGTAGATCCAGAAGATTTTGCTCCAACGGACGAAAAAATAAATGGATTTAATGCAGGCTATGGTACAGTGTTATTCTTTGAAGATACCAGCATAGTAGAATCTATGCAAGAAGCATTCCCACTATATAAAGATAATTTTCCAGTATGGTCGGTAGAATCAAGTGGTATGCATCAATATAATGTGTGGGTATCCCTAGAATTAGAAGGCTACGGTGCATCACTTCAACATTATAACGAGCTAATAGAAGCAGAAGTGAAAAAGGAATGGAATATACCAGAGAGTTGGCAATTAAGAGCTCAGATGCCATTTGGAAAACCAACATTCCATCCAGGAGAGAAAGAATTTAATCCTTTAGAAGAAAGAGTGAAAGTATATAAGTAATAATCTAAATACAAACTTAAATGCAAAACCAAAAAGGGCGAAGTCTTTGGTCATTTTATGATCAGAAGGCTTCGTTTTTTTATCTAAAACAAAATATGTTAAATATTTATCAAAAAGTATTGACTATGATGGTGAAGTTATGTTATTGTTACTATAGTAACATAAAATGTAACCATATAACCAAATTATTTTATGGAGGGATATTATGAATATTTTAGAACAAAGTAAAATTGGAAAAATGAAATTACGTAATAAGATGTATATGG
>CAYRAL010000226.1:0-3084 GCA_964422235.1 uncultured Candidatus Epulonipiscium sp.
TGTATAGGACTTCCGTTTGCACAGGATTTACCTGAAAAAATGATAAGGGGGATATTTCAAATTCAATGTCTCCAATATAATCCCTTATATAGCTATTGCCATATAGGGTGGTAATATCACTACCTAGGATGACATTGCCTCTTTCCTTGTTGTGGTTTAAAACAATGCTTTTTACTTCTTTTACCCTATTAAGCCTTTTAACGAGTTCATCACTAGCGGGTAAGGATTCACCATTGATAACAATACATACCATGATTTCATGGGTGTGAAAGCCGACTTTGGTTAGGATATGTCTGACAAGACCTTTATGCTCTTTTTCATCATAGATTGATGTGCCTTGCTCTGTTAGAAACTCCCTTACAATTGCAATAATCTCTGTATTGCTCTCATGTTGTATGTCACAAGTATCTGTATCGATAATGCGATGACTACGCGGGGCAAAAAAACCTATTTTTAGCTGTCCATTTTCTTTTCTAACTGGAAACTGGGCTTTGTTGCGGTACATATATGGATTATCCATGCCTATTGTAGCTTTGACTTCTAGGTCTTCTATTTTCCCAATGCGCTGGAGTACATCTTGCACCTTTTTTCTTTTATATGCAAGTTGTCCTTCATAGGCAAGGTGTTGTAATTGGCAACCGCCACATTGTGAGGCTACTGAGCATTTTGGCTCTCTTCTTAGAGGAGATGGCTCTATAATATTGATTAGCTTTCCAAATGCAAAGTTCTTTTTTACTTTTACAATGAGTGCTTCTACAATATCGCCTGGTAGTGCCTTTTCAATAAAAACCGTAAACTCGTCTACTTTGCCAATACCTTCTGCCTTGGTTCCCAGATCATGAATTGGAATTATATAATGTTCATTTTTAATGACAGGTATTTGCCTTTTTGTCTTATCCATATTTGCCACCTTTTACTTTTTTATATTATTTATTATAAAACTATGTATTAATTAAGGTCTTGTGATGATATTTCGTCTTTTGTTAATAATGAACGGATTGCTTTTGCAAGCTCTTCTTCATCCATTTCATCAAATTGTGTTGCTTGATTTTGTTTTTGTAAATATAAATCCAGTAAAGGGCTCTTTTTTTGTATCTTATCCTTTCCCATATCCTGCCTCCTTTTATTTTGATTAATGTTTCATTTTACTCTTGTTGTGTTCTTACTATTCTTGACACCATTCACAAACTGTTCCCCGACAAACACAGTTTCTACATTTAGGAAAGCTCGGTAAGGCTGTGCCTTTACCTGTTTTGATCATTCGTCGCATTTCTTTTAGGTATCTATTGAGTTGTCTGCGTAAGCTTCTGGTGTTTTTAATAATAAACATACGATTTTTGTAAATAAGCCTGCCTTGTTTGGGGCGCTTGCCGTATAGATCTTCTATAATTAAAAAATAGGCCACAAGCTGCATTAAGTCCCCTTCATGGGGGTAATACTCATCTTCCTTTAGCTTGGTGCTTTTGAGTTCTACTGGAATATAAGATCCACCTAATATGGTTTGAAAAATATAATCTGGTTTTCCTTGTAGATCATATTTTTCAGATATTAGGAGTTTGTTATCTTCTTCATCTGAGTAGATAATCTGAGCGCCTGGGACACCATGTCTTGGCTGTTTTACAGTAATGGCTGGGCCTACTCGCTTGGATACTAGGTAGATGATGATCATTACACCCAGGGCATATATTATGACGGGCTCCATATGACTAAAATCCTTTCACATATTTATGAATTAACGTTAATTGATGGGTTCATGTAAGCCATTAGTTCTGGCCATACAAAATATAGCACCCCACTTAGTATTGTTATTATAAGTAATAGATAGACAGCTTTTTTGATTTTATACCATCTATGATAATTAAGATGAAACTGATTACCTCTTATAAAGGCATGGGTTCTAGCATCTTGCTTAATGCCTAGGGCCTGATTATAGTCCTTTTTAAGTTTGCTAAGCTCAGAATCTCCATAACGTCTTCTGTAATACCACTGGTAGTGACAATAGACATAGCGGTTGATTTCATTAGCTGATATTCTTCTTGAGTCATTGTACATTGTAATCACCTTTATCTAATCTTTAAAACATTGTTTTCCTAATGTTACGGTTAAGAATACGGTTATAACCTGCATAAATATTATCTGACGTATCGGCTAATAATACTTCTTCTACAATTTTGATACGTGAGTCTGTATTGTCAGCACTGTGGACGATCATTGCTTCTATGGTTTTAGGGCGTTTGGGAGAGCCAAACTCATACTCTCCGTGGTGAGAAAGTATCATATGCTTAATAAGCATCTCAAGTTCCTTGGGGAAGTTTTCTATTTCTTTAATATGATCATGAATCATCTCTACTCCCATGGGAATATGTCCCATCATGTTGCCCCGATCTGTATAATCGTTCTCTGGTAATGACGATAACTCATGTAGTTTGCCTATATCATGTAATAAACATCCTGCTATAACTAACTCCTTGTTTGCGATTGGGTAGTGCTCACATAGGCTTTCACCTATTTTAGCTACGGTTACAGTATGCTCTAATAAGCCACCTAAATAAGCATGATGGACAGATTTAGCGGCTGAGTGGTGTTTAAACTTCTTGATAAAATCTTCATTTGAGAAAAAGCTTTCTAATAAGCGTCTTATATAGATATTTTTGACACTGGACACTAGTTTATTTAGGCTTTCTAAAAGCACATTAATATCTTTTGAAGTGGCTGGGATATAATCTGCTGGGTCTAATTCTTCTGGATTAGCTTTGTTAATTTTTTGGACATTGAGTTGGTATTCGTCTTGATATACAATAACGCTTCCTTCTATTTGTATATAATCAAAGACTTCAAAGTCCCCAATATGACTATTGATATCCCAAACCTTGGCTTCAATCATGCCTGTTTTATCTTGTAATTTTAATGCGTAGTAAGGCTTTCCATTTCTATTTTTAAGCTCTTGCTTAAATTTACATAAATACTTTTCAGTAATTGTATCGCCTTCTTTTAAAGCTTTAATATAGTTCATTCAGTGTTACCTCCACATTTCTAATTGTCTTCAACGATTCTATTATACCAGTATTGCAAGGTAAATATCCA
>CAYRAL010000227.1:0-3080 GCA_964422235.1 uncultured Candidatus Epulonipiscium sp.
CTCATGTAAGAGGGCATAGGAGTATGTACCATATGATGGCATCAGATGAACCAGTGCTTTTAAAAACATTAAAAGATGAAGGATATTTTGTATGGTGGGGTGGGAAAAACGACCTGGTTCCAGGTCAAGGTTCCTTTGAGCCTTATTGTCATGTTAAAAACCAGCCTAAAAGACCACTAAGGCCTGATCTGCATGATACAAAAGATGAGTGGCGAGGTCCTAAAGATGCTGACAATTACTATTCTTTTTATGCAGGAAAACTAGATACAGGTGAAGAAGAAGTCTATTATGATTCGGATTGGGATAATGTCTATGCTGCCATAGATGTCATCAAAAATAGGCCTAATGAAGACCCTTTATGTATTTATTTACCCATATCCTATCCACATCCACCATATGGCGTAGAGGATCCATGGTATAGCCTAATAGATAGGGACAAGATCCCCCCTAGGATTCCAGCTCCCAACTGGGATGATAAACCGAGTATTTTAAAAGGAATATGGGAAAGCCAAAAGCTACAAACTTGGGACGAAGAAAGATGGGCAGAACTTAGGGGAACATATTTAGGAATGTGTTCACGAGTAGATTATCAATTTGGGTTATTAGTAGAGGCTCTTAAAGATGCTGGAATTTATGAAGATACGGCTATTTTTGTTTTTAGTGATCATGGGGATTTTACTGGGGACTATGGTTTAGTAGAAAAAACCCAAAACACATTTGAAGATGTCTTGACTAAAGTCCCCTTTCTTATTAAACCACCCTCATGGATTAATGTAGAAGCTAGAGTAAATGATGCTTTAGTTGAGTTAATTGATTTCCCAGCAACTGTAGAAGCCTTAACGGGGATTAAACCAAAGCATACACATTTTGGAAAGTCATTAATACCATTATTAGAAGGTAAGACTAATTCTCATAGGGATGCTGTCTTTAGTGAGGGTGGACGCCTAAAGGGAGAAACCCATTGTATGGAGCTAGAAAGCAGTAGCAGTGGAAACCCAGAAGGATTGTACTGGCCAAGGGTAAACCTACACAAAAGCGAGGGGCCTGAGCATAGTAAAGCAGTAATGGTCCGAACAGATCGCTACAAGTATGTAAACAGATTATATGAAAAAGATGAGTTTTATGATTTGGAAAATGACCCAGAAGAATTATATAATATAATAGATAGGCCAGAGGTGAAAGATGAAATTATGGCCTTAAAAGAAAGGCTCCTACAGTTCTACCTAGAAACAGGAGATGTGGTTCCACATAAAACGGATAAACGGTAAAAAACCCCCCTAGGCCATTTGAGGTGCACCCTGTCAACTTGACAGGGTGCACCTCGTTATGGTTGGGGGAGTTTGTGTGCTGCTTTGTACGATTAGGCGTCTATTAAGCTTCTACACCGTATACTTCTATCTGTGTTAAAGCTGGGAATGGTGATGGATCATCTGCTTTAATCATATTCTTCATTTTAACCCATTCAACAGTTCTTTTTTCTAGAGGAATGACGTGAGCTTTAGCTAAGCTTTTCTCTAGGTCAACTTTCATCTCTGTTCCGTCTGAAAAAGCCAGTGTGGCATTAATCCACCAGTTATCGTGTGGGAAGTCAGCTCTTGTGTAAATTAAGATTTTATCAATTGTTACTTTACGTCCAAATTCTATAAGAATTTCAGCATCATCTTGTTGGTTTATTCCCCAAGAGTCATATGGCCATGGACCATGGTCGTCGTTGGCGATTCCACCGTTTATAGCGTTTCTAGCAGCAAATACGGACTCGCCTCTTGTTTCAACATTAGCGCTAGCATGTGGGTAGCAACCTGGGTCACCATGTTGATCCATTACATTTTTAGAAAGGTTCTTATAAGCAGCTATTTCGTGGTCATAAGCAACCCTAGCCATTAGTGAATGAAGCTTACCTGAGAATGTTTTTGGTGAGTAAGCAACCTTTTTTTCATTAAAAGGTATTAAAAAATCCACTTCTGCTTTTGTAATATAAGTAAAAGCCTCTCCAAGTGCATCGTCTACTTGAATAATATAAAACCGATTTACTTCATCCGTCGTAAATTGAATTATATCTCCTTCTTTATATTCATCCTTATATACTAAGAATATTTCATCAGTAGCTGTCTTTTCTTGTAAGACCTCTCCCTTTGCTGAAATGATTTTGAATCCTAAATTTGCCATTGTTAATCTCTCCTTAAAATAATGATTTTTGTTGCTTGTACTACTATTATAGCCTATTGTGATATATAAATAAAGGTATGTGCTCAATTATCAGCATTGAAGTCTTTGGTTAAAAGTGAGATAATACCTTATACAGATAGAAAATAAGGAAAGGGAGTTATTATGATTCTAGAAAAGATAAGCTTCCAAAACAAAGATAATATTAAAATTTATGTCCACAAATGGTCGTCAGATAAGGACATTAGGGGCATTATTCAAGTTGCTCATGGCATGGCTGAGAGGGCTAGTCGATACGATTATTTTGCCAGAGAACTAGTTAAAGAAGGCTTTATTGTATATGCTAATGATCATAGAGGACACGGGGAGTCAGTTACTTCTATAGAGGAACTAGGCTACATAAGTGATTATGATGGTTTTAGTGATATGGTAGCAGATATGAAAGATTTAACCAATATAGCAAAATTAGAAAACCCAGATCTTCCAGTTATATTATTTGGCCATAGTATGGGATCTTTTTTAGCTCAAAGATATATTCAGTTGTACGATAATAAAATTGATGGGCTAATATTATCTGGAACAAACGGAAAACAACCACCTATCATAGATATAGGAATTATACTTGCTAAAATTATTATGACATTTAAGGGTAGAAAGGCAAGCGGAAGGCTGCTCGATCAAATTGCTTTTGGAAGTTATAATAAAAAATGCAAACCAAATAAAACAAAGTTTGATTGGTTATCAAGAGATACAGAACAAGTGGCTAAATATGTAACAGAAACAAATGAACAAAGTGGTGTAGGTAAAGCCATTATGAAATTAATACAAGAAAATAACGAGAAATAATATAGAGGTGAATGAATCAATGAAAGGTTTAATTATTGTAGGAAGTGCAAAAATAGGTTCTCATACTACAG
>CAYRAL010000228.1:0-1839 GCA_964422235.1 uncultured Candidatus Epulonipiscium sp.
AGTCTTTTTTGTGATAATTGAAATGTGCTGGGATACATGGGCATGATTTTTCCCATTTTGCCTCTATCTTGCTCATTGTTTATGGCTTCAAGTTCTGGGCTTTCCATTTGGATAATGCCAAACTTAAGATTAGTTTTGCCTGTAAAAATATAAGCTTGTCCTACTTTTAAACTGTTTTTCATATAGGCCTGTCCATAGAAAACCACAAACATACTGCCTGTATCATCTTGAATCCGGGCCTTTCCAATAATAAGACTTCCCTTTCTCATTATCTGAGGAGTGGCTGCTACCCTTGCTATTATTGTATTAGACTCACCAATATTTATTCCCTTTATTTTTTTAATATCCCGGCGATCATCATAGTCCCTAGGGTAGTGGGTAATTAAATCAAGGATTGTATAAATATTAAGCTTTTCAAATCTTTTTCCAATTTTATCCCCTACACCTTTTATATGATAAATAGAATCTGATAACTGCATAAAATCCTCCTAAAAAAGAAAAGACTAAAGATTTACTTTAGTCTTCCGGCTTTATTCAACTGAAATAATATAATAATAAACTGGTTGACCACCACTATGAGCTTCGATCTCACAATCTAAATAACTGGCTTCTAGGTGTTCTTGTAAGTTGTTAGCTGCATCTTGGTCAACTTCTGAGCCATAGTACATACTAATAATCTCAGAGTCTTCATCTACCATAGCGCCCACCAACTCCCTGGCTGCCTCTTCTAAGCTTTCTGCTACAATTTCGATTGTATCATCTAGTATTCCCAAGAAATTACCTTCTTTAATTTCTTTACCATCTACCATTGTATCTCTAACAGCATGTGTAATTTGCCCAGTTTTAACATTGGCAATAGCGTCTTTCATTTCTTCTAAAATAGACATGGTATCTGCACCAGGATTATAAGCAATCATTGCTGATATACCTTGTGGGATTGTCTTTGTAGGAATGACATGGACCACACAGTCTTTTGCTATTTTGGCCGCCTGCTCAGCAGCTAAAAGAATATTTTTGTTATTTGGAAGAATAATGACTGTCTTAGCGTTACATTTTTCAATTGCCTGTAGGATATCATCCGTACTTGGGTTCATTGTTTGCCCACCCTCGATGACTTCTGTTATACCTAGGGTCTTCATAATCTCTGCAATACCCTTACCTGCTGCAATAGAAATAAATCCAAGATCTATTTTTTCTTTTGGCTGGCTAGCTTTCTTACTTGCTACCATTTCCATGTGTTGTTCTCTCATATTATCTATTTTAATATTGCTTAAAGAACCAATTAAAACAGCTTTCTCCAGCGCCTGACCAGGATTGTCTGTGTGGACATGAACTTTAACAAAGTCTTCATCAGATACCACGACAATACTATCACCGATTCCGGATAAATAGTCTTTCATGCCTTCTTCGTCATAGGCTTTATCATCTGTGCGATTAATAATAAACTCTGTACAATACCCAAATACAATATCTTCTACATCAAAATTATGAACATGCTCTGGGAAGACTGGTGATTTTGCAAGGGTCGGCGCTACATATGTATTATCTTCCCCTGTTAGGACCGTCAATGCACCTTCTATAATGCACATTAAGCCTTCCCCACCTGCATCTACCACACCTGCTTCCTTAAGAACAGGTAGCATATCAGGTGTCTGATCTAAAATGTCACGTCCATACTTAATAACTTCTTGTAAAACTTCAAGGATATCATTAGACTCCAGTGACATTTCCATGGCTTTATCTGCTAAAGCTCTTGCAACTGTTAAGATTGTACCTTCTTTAGGTTTCATAACAGCTTTATAAGCCGTATCTGCACCCTGCTGCATTGCATTGGCAAGG
>CAYRAL010000228.1:1849-3077 GCA_964422235.1 uncultured Candidatus Epulonipiscium sp.
TGTTCCTTCTGCATAAGTCTTATTTAACTCTGCCGTTCTCCACATCTTTCCGCCATCAGATACTGTAATTTTAGTCAACTTATCCAAGTTTTGCCAAGTGGTATCTACGTGTTCAATCTCTCCAGTGAGAATATTTCCTTTATTGTCTAATTCAACATATCCTGCGTTTACATAAATATAACCATCACGTTTAATATCGTTGATGGTCTCGTCGGCAAGGGTGATGACATCAGCAGTCTCATGGCCCTTAAGCCCTCTATAAAAGCCTCTAACAATCTGGGATAATATAACACCCGAATTACCTCTAGCTCCTCTTAAAGATCCCGAAGAAGCTGCCTTGGCAACGGCATGTACCGTATCCTCTTGGATACCCTCTACTTCTCTTGCTGCTGCTAAAAATGTTAATGACATATTGGTACCTGTGTCCCCATCAGGTACAGGGAATACGTTGAGATCATTAACCATTTGTTTATTTGCATCCAGGCGATTGGCACCAGCGACAAACATTTGTTTTAAAACGGATGCATCAATACTTTCTATTTTCACTACAAAAGCCTCCTCATAATACAATTAAACAGATTATTATTAATCCTTAATTATATTTATTATTTAATCGTGCTTCGATCTACTCGCACGCCTTCGATAAAAATATTAACCTTTTCAACATCAAGACCTACTTGTTCTTTAACTTTGTATTTTACGGTGCTAATTAAATTGTCTGCTACTGCAGAAATTTTAACACCATATTCCACAATAATATGAAAACTAAGGCTTAGTTTATTTTCGTTAATTTCAATTGCAATCCCTTTTGTTAAGCTATCTAACATAAGAAGTTGTACCAACCCATCCTTTACATTACGAGCAGCCATTCCTACGACCCCGTAACATTCCATTGCCGTAATACCACTAATTCTTGCAATGACTTCTTCATCAACTGTAACATTTCCATATTCCGTAAAAAGTTTCCCAGCCATTTGTGTACCTCCTAATCTTTTTTCTATATTCTCCTCTATATCCTCACAAGGACGTGGGCAGAATAATATATAGCTAGTATATCACATAACCCAAGTAGTTAACAAACCTTTTAAATATATTCGCAGAATCTCTTGATATATTACAATATATCTGATAAACTGTATCTTGATATGTCTAGGGACACGTATGTCTAGAGATATGTATAAAGGAGGTGTTTGCAATGGCCAAATGCGAAATTTGTTCTAAAGGTGTT
>CAYRAL010000229.1:0-479 GCA_964422235.1 uncultured Candidatus Epulonipiscium sp.
CCAGCCATCATAATTATTATCCCTACGGGTATAATTCACTGTAACTGTTACATTATCTAAATTATATTCTGGTTCTTCTGGTTCCTGCAGTTCTTCTACTTCTTTGGGTTCACTAAGATGCATGAGCCCATCAGCTGTTACCCAAATCTCTTTAGCCTTTGTCATAAAAGCTGCCTCTTCTGTACCTTTAGGCGTAATCTTTTCAGCTTCCGAATGATCTATATCTGCTGTATCTGTAATTTTAAATTCTATAGCAGGCCCTGTTGTTTCAAATGTGTGGGTATGCCATACTTCCCCCTCATTAAGATCTACAGTAATATCTTCGGCTGTCTTGTCTAATACATTGACATTAGCCTGTAAATAAACTGCTTCCCATGTGGAGGGCTTTTGGACATTGACAATTATTTCATTGTCCTCTGTCTCAGTTTCGGGGTTGAATGAATAAACTTTATTGTCTACAACCCAACCTTCTGTAAAAA
>CAYRAL010000229.1:489-3076 GCA_964422235.1 uncultured Candidatus Epulonipiscium sp.
TTTGTGATGTAATCTCTTCGATGCCACCTGTCTGATTACCACCCTCATCGTCTTTATCCTTTTTATCATTAAAAATGACATTTACATAACTGGTATCTTCAAATGTATAGGTATACCAGCCCTCATCTTGTGCACTCACTTCATTGCCTGGCCAATCTGTTTCATCTTCCTCGTACTTTTTCCCCTGACTATCAGTTCTTCCCCAATAATGAATATTAAGCCCTTCTTGAAGCCCTTCTTGCCAATCAGCTGGCTTCTTAAAATTCAACTTAATACTTTGATTGGGTAAATCACCTTCTTCTACTGGCCCAGCAAATATTGGCAAGATATTTCCACAAAACATAACAAGTACCAGTAGCCAACTAATCAAACCTTTTCTGCTTTTTTGATACACTAATACAACCTCCTCCATTGAAATCTCTTTAGTGTAAATGAGCCTTACTACGCCGAATAGCTTTTGCGCAAATGATTGTATAACATCTACATTAATATACACTCTTTCATGCCATTTGTACATACTTTTAAAATATTTATATATATTTGTGACATATGCACATAAAACAAGGTGTTTGTCTGTTACATTTTAATATACATATATAAGATACTATAGATATTTTCCGTGTATATCCTGCTTTCTACAAAAAAGATAGGAATGGTCAGCATAAGCTTTCCATTCCTATCTCAATATTTATATTCTAATAATCTTCTCTTATTCCAAATTCAGCATCTTCTACCCACTCTTCTGGCCTAGTAAGATGAATGACAAGTTGCTCAATAATTTTATAGTGTTCTTTCTCCTGCTTAATTAAAAATTCAAATAGCTCTCCTGCTTTTTCATCTCTTGTTTCTAGTAGAATCTTTTCATACGCTATAATACTCTTTTTTTCCATCTCTAAAGCCAGTCTAAAAGCATCTAATTGTGTTGGCAGATCTTTTGTTTCTAGTTTAAAATTTTCCATTCCTTTAAAAATTTTCTTTGACTCTGCAAGCGCTTTACTTGCTTTTAATTCATAAGTTAGTTGGTCTGATTTACTTCTTAGAATATTGGCATGTTCTTTTTCATCTTTAGCTAACATAACAAATATTTCATTTAAAGAATTGTCCTTATTGATTTCAGCTTGTTTCAAATAATATTGTTCTAAATCGACTTCCATAGCAATTGCTACTGCTAAAATGTTCATTGTTTTGCCCCCTTTTGAGTGAGTTATAGATTGACTTTATCTTCTAATTTGGATTATACCATAGATAGCAGGGACAGTCTCCACTCTGTGCTAAAGTGTTTCTTTGAAAAAACTCTTACTATAAATACCTACAATATCTGCTAAGTCTACTTCCTCTGTATGATTTTTTAATTTTGCCTTATTAGATATTAAATCCTTTGAGTATGTTTTAATTTCCTCAGGAGTTATGTCAATCTTAACATCTATTAACTTATCAAAGATAACTTCTAAATCTGCTAAGTTCCTTAGTCCTAAAATATCTAGCATTTTTTCTATTTTCGTCTGATCTTTAAAAGATTTTAAATACGCTATGGTCAAAATGCCGTTAGCAAGTCCATGAGGCATCCCTTTAAAATAAGTAAGTGGATAACCCATTCCATGAGGTAAAGAGGTTCCATTTTGTGCTATCTGAACTCCAGCTAGGGTTGAGGCTAGCATAACATCTGTTCTAAACTCATGATCTAGTTCATTGTTGACTAGTTTTTGGAAGCATGATTTAAATAATTCAAATCCTTTTTCACCATAAATATCTGACATATAGTTACTATTTGAATTTAGATACCCTTCTACCAAATGAGTAAATGCATCAATAGACGTATTAACAGTAATATGATAAGGTAAATCAAAGGTGTACCTAGGATCTAAAAATGCGACCTTTGGGAATATACTTTGTCCAAGGTTTTTCTTTGTTTTTTCCTTGTTAGAAGTGACAATACTATACTGAGTAACTTCTGAACCTGTTCCTGAGGTTGTTGCAACAGCAACTACTGGGATACCTTCTAGCTTTTCTCCACTAAAAATATTGTCAATGTTAACTTCTGGATTTTTTATAAATACTGCAATTGCTTTAGCCGCATCCATAGGGGAACCACCGCCTATACCAATGACAAAATCCACTTGGTTTTCCTTACCTATCTGACTACCTTTTTCAATGGTTTCTAAGGAAGGATTCTCTTCCACTTCATCTAGGTAATTGCGAAACTATCACTTCATTGTGAGTAAATTAAGGAAATACCTTGCAGATTAAAACGTTTTAGATGGGATAAATATATTCCTAAAAATGGGCATACAAAATAAGGGTATTAGATTTTTGAAAAACTAAATACCTATGCAATCAATGGTTTTAAACTTCTGATATATTGATGTTTGCCGATTTTATCAGCAAGTACAACTGTCATTAATTGTGTGATACCTGCTAATAGTAAATCTGCATGAAGTGTTTTGGCATTTTGGGTTTTACGTCCAGCAATGCAAAAGCTTTCTTTAAAGTGATTAATGGCTTGTTCTACAACAGAGCGTATTTTGTAGGTTTCTTTCCACTCATCAGTTCCGCGAAGTGTTCCAGGATAAGCACGTAGATCTTTTTC
>CAYRAL010000230.1:0-3075 GCA_964422235.1 uncultured Candidatus Epulonipiscium sp.
GTACATATGCTGGAATTGGTATTATGATGCAAGTGGATCAAACGGATAAACTGATTACAGCCGTGCAAGTTTTTGAAAACTCTCCGGCTGAGAAAGCTGGACTTTTACCAAAGGATAAACTAATAGAAGCTGAGGGTGTAGCTTTAGGTGCAGATAACTTTGATGAAGCACCTAAGATAATTAAAGGTGAGGCTGGTACAGTGGTAAACATAAAAGTATTTAGACCTTCAGAAAATAAAATGATCGAGTTAGCAATAACAAGAGAAAATGTTATTTATCCAACAGTAGACCATAGGATGGTAGAAGATGATATCGGTTATATCCACATTAAACAATTTGATGAGGTAACCTATACTCAGTTTATGAACTCACTAGAAGAGATTCAAAAGAAAAATCCAAAAGGGATTATATTAGACGTCCGAGATAACTTAGGCGGACTTTTAAATATTGTAGCCCAAATAAGTGATGAATTATTATCAGAAGGAATGATTGTCTATACAAAAGATAAAAATAATAAAATACAGACATTAAAATCAGGCCCAGGTCAAATAGATATCCCCATAACATTGCTGATAAATGAAAATAGTGCAAGTGCATCAGAAATACTTGCGGGTGCACTCAAGGACCACAAACGGGCTAAGCTTGTAGGTATGACTACTTATGGTAAAGGTGTAGTCCAAACCATACTGCCTATACCAGATGGTTCTGGCGTTAAGGTGACAACCTCTAAATATTATACGCCAAATGATATATGTATTGATGGAATAGGCGTGGAACCAGACTATGCAGTAGAACTTCCCATAGAACTTCTACTAAAACCAAAACTTGAAGATTCAGAAGACCTACAATTACAAAAGGCCATAGAAGTAATAAAGAAGGAAATTAAATAAGAATACATGCTATAAAAGGTGCTAATCCTCAATGAGATAAAATCATTAGGGATTAGCACCTTTTTATTGGATTATTTATGTTCATGATTAAATATATGATCTGCACAGTACTCATAGTGTCCATCACATTTAGAGCAATAGCGAAATTCTATATCGGGATTGTCCCTATCGGTAATTTGGCAAATAGAACATCTATGAATATGGATAACTTTTGGCCTATCTTTTTTAAATTCCCTTTGGTGGTTAACAACTTTTCTTCTGGTCTTTACTGAGCGTACATTTTCTTTACCAAAAAACAAGAAATAGTTGGCTAAGGAGATAAGGATTAGTATAAGCTCACCCAATCCACCAGATATAATGTTGGATATTAATAATGCCCAATAGACCCAGCCTAAATACTTAACTTTGATAGGTATAATAAAAAATAAAAGTATTTGATTTTCAGCAAATATTTTTGCATAGGCTAAAAATAATGCCATATTAAGATAAAAAGGTGTGCCAGAGATATTAAATATCAAAGAAAAAGTAGCCGTTCCAATCATACCTACTAAATAGTAAATATTAAACTTAAAGGAGCCCCATTGTGCCTCTAAAGAGTTACTGATAGAGTAATAGAAAAACAATGCGAAAATTCCCCAAAGTGGGCTAAGAGTAGGGGGAATAAAAATAAAGCTTATAAGCCTCCAAATTTCTCCTTGAAGAACAAATTGAGGTATTAGTGTAAGCTTACTGATTACAGATGCTCCTGCCATAGGCATTAATGTATAGAGAATAAGAATAGCAGCATTGGCTACTATAATATATGACATTAAATTTTGTATGGCAAAGCGGCCGAATTTACGTTCTAGTTTATCTAACCAATTCATATCATACACGCCTTTCTAAAAAAAATAAGATTCCTTAAGTTAGTATAACATAATATGTTATAATGGAAAAGGGAGTGATAAAATGTCAAAGTTTCAAAAACTAACAAAAAAAGAAAAAGTAGAGCATATATGGGAATACTACCGATTCCATATATTAGGCGGCACATTAGGTGTTATTATGCTCTCTAGTTTATTATTTCAAATATTTGGGCCCCAACCACCAGCTCCAGCCGCTAGTATTGTTATAATGGGGGTATATGTTCATGATGATGAAGCGAACGCTAATTTCGAAAAAGAAATTGAAAACATTATTGACAATGGTGAGAATGGGAAAGTAGAAGTCAATATGTTTCAGGCAAACTGGGATGCCGCCTCACCTATGGATTTAGCCATGAATCAAAAATTTATGCTTATGTTTCAAGCTAAGGAAATAGATGTTATGATTGTTGGAGAACAACAATATGATTCATATATCATCAATGTTCAAGAATCTATCTATGAATCTTTAGACGACAAAGCAGAATTAGCAGCAGTATTGGAAAAAAACAAGGATAAGCTGGTTAAAAGAAAGCAAGAAGGCGATACAAAAGAAAAGATTTATGGACTTTACGCTAAGGATAATATAAAATTAAAAAGTATCGGTTTAGAAGATGATTATGTTGTATCTATTCCAAGAATATCAGACAATAAGGAGAATGCACTTAAAACTATAAAATGGCTATATGAATAATTGGAGGAAGGAAAGATTACATGAGTTTAATATCACCACAAAAAATAGGAATTATGGGAGGAGGGATTAACGCAGCATTACTTTGCCTAGAAGCAAAAAAGAAGGGTATTCAAACAACCATAGTAGATGAGGATCTATACTGCCCAGCATCAAAGCTTGCAGATGAGCACTTAGTCGCTCCACTTAATAAAAACACCTTATTTAAACTGACTCAGCGGACAGATGCCATTGTATTTACAAAGCGGTTAGAGGACTTAGAGGGCTATAGTCCATTGCATAAAGAAAAAACACCCGTATACCCTGAGATAGGTGTTCTAGAGACCTTATCCTCAAGAGAAAGGTTTTTGTGGGCAATGGAGCAAAAAGGGATACCGATTGCTAAATATAAAAGACTAGACAGTGAAATAGCAGTTATTGATTTATTAAAAGATATCGAACTACCTATCAGTATTACAAAGCACTATAAAAGTCAGTCAAAAAATAATCAATCTGATGAAATTGTTTTATTATCAGATGAAGATATTGTAGATTTGCTAATCGGAAAAGACAAACAAGTAGACTACTGGTTAGTTGAAGAGATACATCTAGA
>CAYRAL010000231.1:0-3072 GCA_964422235.1 uncultured Candidatus Epulonipiscium sp.
TTAAAGCTATGATTTGCAGAGTCTTGCCAAGGCCCATATCATCAGCAAGTATGCCGCCAAACTCATAGTTAGCCATTGTCTTTAGCCATCTGTACCCAGTCTTTTGATAGTTTCTAAGTATTTTACCTAGAGAATCAGGCACCTCATAGTCTGCATCTTCTACATTTTTAATATCCCTGACAATCTTCCTAAACCCCGTGTCCCGCTCAACCTTAATTTGCTTATTGCTCTTGGCAACATTATCTAAGTACAAGGCTCTGTATTTAGGTAAAGTTACCTGACCTTTATCTTTATCATCTTCTGTTAAATCTAGGCCATCGATAATGTGGGCCAACTCTTCTACACCTGCTTGGTCTATATTTACAAAGGAACCATCTTTTAAGCGGTAATATTTCTTCTTCTCTTTATAGGCTCCTAGTACGGACATGACCTCGTCTATGGACATTCCTATGCTATCAAAACTTACGCTCAATAGGTCGTTTTGTATTTTTATGCCCATATTAGCTATAGGTGATTTAATAATCTTAAAGCTCCTTAAAGCTTCGGTTACATTAACCTCACAAAGGTCAAAAAAGCCATTAATCCCTTCTGTTAAAAACGCATATAAATCATCTTCCTTCGTTAAATACCACAGTTCTCCTTGACGGTAAAATCCATTTCCAAATAGCATCTGCAGAAAATTATTTTCTTTGGCTACATTTCGAATAATCCCATCTCTATGAACTGGAAAACCTTCATCTTTTTCTGGCTTAATAACCATATCACCGTAGCAAAAATCCACTTTTGCTATAACTTCCATACCCTCGCTGTCTAGATATAATTTTATTTCAAGTGGCCTCGGGATAAACTGTTCTAGTTCTTCCCTAGCTTCTGGCTCTAGCTCATTAATAAGCCTTGATTCAATTTGTGGTAGTACTGTAGAGCAAAACCCTTGCATTTCTTTGTTCATAAAAAAAACTTTACTTTGTTCTTCCGCTCTTATTTTCTCTTTCATTAAGGTTAAGAGGAGGTATTTTTCTTTAGCAAAATCCGAGCTGCAGTGATAAAGCACATTATTAACTAAAACATATCTTTCCTCATACATATCAAAAGCAATATATCGCTTAGGAATAACTTCTAGTGCAAATCGGTCTTCTTCTTTTGTTAACTTAAACTGTATAGGTGGATCTTGTTTTGTAAGCAATAATTGCTCTTTGTCAGAACTATAGATCATTTCAAGTTCCACTGTTCTTTCTTCCATTATCTTAAAAAATTCTGGGAAATTATCTTTTGTCAGTTTTAGCTCTCTATTTGCATTAAGGCCGTGGTAAGGTTCTTTATAACTTCTCATATAGCCATAGTAGCCTTTTGGCATATGCTTTATTAAAAACTGTATGAGTTTTTGGGATTGTTCATCAAAGATATCCCTATGATGTACAAATGCTAGATTTTTCCCATAGGTAACATCTTTACTTCTTAATATGTTTTGTACAAACTCATAAATATCCTTCACGACATATTTTCTTCCCATACCCACACATAAGCTTAAGTGTACACTCGGTTTTATAGAACTTGATATATGTAAAGTCGGATAAATAGTAGCCTTCGGTCCTGTACTTATTAGTTTTCTGCTGTTTTGAATTGTATATAACTCGATGAGCTTTCTAGCGTACTCATCTTCTCCCGGCGCCTTTTCTTTAACTTGCTCGTCAAAATATCTAAGTAGCACGCACACAATATGCTTACACGCCCCCTCATAAGCCTCAAATGCCTGACAAGTGCAATCCATATAGTCTAGGGTGTCTTTTCTAAAAAGCAGGCTTACCTCATACCTCTCGCCCCTACTACCTATAACCTTGGCATCTACTTCCCATTCTCCGTATTCTATATCTTCGTATTTATAACGACTGATAGCGTGGTGGTTGTAATACTGCTCTCCTCTAGAATAAACCTGGTCATTGCTTGCTAGAGATTTAATTGTAGCTAGGGTAAAACCCATAATTCGATCCCCTTTCCTCTTTCGTTAAAGTTTAACCTATTGTCAGCATCGCCTCAATAGAGATTTTTTAAACAGTTTATTATAATAATTACAATTCCACTATAAAACCTCAGTATTTCCTGCTATACTTTATGTAGACTCATTATCGTATGATCATCAGGGAGGACTACTATATGGAAAAACTACTAACAACACAGCTAAAAGAAGGCATGATTTTAGCACAACCTATTATGGACTTAGAAACCAATAAACTATTACTTAATTCTAGAGAAATTCTTACAAAACCTAAAATACAGATATTACTACGAAGAAAGATTCGCGAGGTTCTTATCATGGACCAGCATAGTATCAATGTAAAACTCCGTGATGTTATAAAAGACGAGGTAAGACTAAAACTTAATTCTCTAATCTTAACCTTAGCACCTCAAGAAGTCCAAGCAAGCGAATCGACTAAAATGATTGAAGTATCCTTATTAGCTCAAAAAATAGCAACAAAGATTACAGACAACAAAGATATCTTAAGATTATGTATTGAAATGAAGTTAGTGGATAGTGTTTTTTTATACGAACATTCTATTACTACTTGCGCTCTTTCCCTATTAATCGCCGGTGCTATGGACCTTAGTGAAAAAGAAATCGAGCAAATAGGCAGCGCAGCTTTGTTACACGATTTGGGATTAATGGAAATGCCATTATTACTAGAAATTCAAAACCCTAAATACAAAAACCACATCATGTTAAAAAGAGATATTCCATCTGACATAAAACTTCCAACCAACCTCGCATCCGGCGAAAGTATGTGGAATGAACATCCACTCTATGGTTATTATCTTTGCAATGAAAAAGGCATAGATGATGACTATATTAGGCATATCATATTGCACCACCACGAAAACTGGAATGGAAGTGGATTTCCTAAAGAATTAAAAGGCGAAGAAATCCCATTAGGGTCAAGAATTATAAGGGTTTGTGATGTTTATGACCGATTAATACGAAGCGGTGACTATCTGAGATATCAAGCCCTTGAAGCTCTCTATGCCGGTGGGGATTTTTATTATGATAGTGAAATAATCAAATTATTTACACATAGCTTA
>CAYRAL010000232.1:0-3056 GCA_964422235.1 uncultured Candidatus Epulonipiscium sp.
TTGGGATGTCCTTTGCATTTGGATGGACACCATGTATTGGGCCAGCTTTAGGATCAGTTCTAATGATGGCGGCTATATCAGATACCTTGTGGAAAGGGATACTGCTGTTAAGTATTTATACAATAGGCCTTGGAATACCCCTTTTGATGATTGCATTATTTATAGAAAAACTTATGCCTTACATACAAAAGGCATATAAGTACTTTGGGACAATTAAAATAGTTAGTGGTATACTACTAATTATAATTGGACTACTAATATTTTTTGGAAAGTTAAACTTTTTAATTATATAAGGAGGAAAAGATGAAAAAGTATATAGCTTTAATCCTATTAAGTATTTCAGCCCTAGTGATGACAGGTTGCTCTAGTATAGATGAGAAACCACCAGTAGTGGATAGTAGTGAGACTTTAGGAGATAAGGACAAAGTGCCAGAAGCAGACAAAGCCAAAAACATAGGGGGAGATAAAATAGAAGATGATATAGCAATAGGCATAGCACCAGGAATGAGAGCCCCTGATTTTACACTCCTAAATCAGGATGGGAAAGAGGTAAGTCTTTCAGATTATAAAGGTAAAATTACATTTTTAAACTTCTGGGCAACAACGTGTAAGTATTGTATTGAGGAGATGCCAGATCTTCAGGCATTTTATAATGCCCACAAGGATGAGGATGATGTGGCTCTTTTAGGCATCAATATGACAAAGACCTGGGAAAGAAAATCTAAAGATTCACTAGTCGAATGGCTAAATGAAGAAGGGTTGACATTCCCTGTGGTATTTGATCTAGATGGAGATCAGGCAACTCAGTGGTCAGCAAGGAGTCTTCCTATGACATTTGTTATTGATGAAAATGGAATTTCCTTAGGTGCAATAATGGGAAAAACAGACCTTAAAACCTTAGATATGATTCTTGAAGAAGTTCGAGCAGGAAAATAATAAAATACGATTAAAACATGGTATACTCAAAGGATAAGATTTAGGAGGAAAAAATGGAGAATTTTTTAAGAATTAAAACAAAATTAAGATTTAGGGATGGTCTAAGATATAATCTATACGTTGCCTATAATACAACCTTAAACTATATCTTTTTGGTCTTAAGTCTTGTAAGTCTAGGTATGTTTGCTTACAATATGATTAACTCAGATGCTTCTCTTGATGTAAGGTTTGCACAATCTTTTATGCTACTGATTCCGCCCTTTATTTTCTTTGTGACCATTCCAGTCAAGGTATGGAAGGCTACTGTAGCTCTACTTCAAAACCCAGTCCTAAAGGATGAAGTTGTCTATATCTTTAGTCAAGAGAAAATTATTTTTGAAACTTCTCAAGGAGAGGCAGATGTGGCGTGGGATAGTTATATGCGTATTGTAGAAACTAAACATGACTTAAGATTATTTATGGATAAGGTACAAGCACAGATCATTCCTAAATACGCATTAGACCAGATAGAGATACAAGCATTACGCAGCATTATTCAGAAAGCTGTGGACCCTAAAATAGTAAAACTTCAACAAGTTTAAAGTAAAATTAGAAAGAGGAAAAAATTTGCGCTATTTATTTCATTTATCAACAGTTCCTAAATACTTAGATTGGTTTAACAATGATTGGGAAGAAATCCAGGCGTTTGCAAAAAAACACCAAATGGATGGTGTTGAAATTATGATTCATGACAATTACGATATCGAAAAAGTACCCTCAGATTTTGCTTATGGCATGCATTTAAGATTTTGGCCTATGTGGCTTGATTTTTGGAATAGAGATACTAAGGCATTGGAGGAAACTGTAGGAGGCAAAGAAGAGGTAGAGGAACTATACGGCGGAACAGACCCACAATGTCTTGTAGATCAGTATAAAGAGCAGTACAAGATAGCTAAAGCATTAGGGGTTAAATATATGGTCTTCCACGTGAGTCACGTTATAACAGAAGATACATTTAGATGGGAATATGATTACACAGATAAAGAAATATTAGAAGCAACCATAGAGCTTGTCAATCAAGTATTTCCTCAAGATGAAGAGGGGCCCCACTTGTTATTTGAAAACCTATGGTGGCCGGGGCTTACATATTGTAACCCAGAACTAACAAGATGGTTTATTGAGCAAATCAACTACAAAAATAAAGGCTACCTCTTAGATACGTCTCATTTGATTCTAACCAATCCGGGGATATGGAATGAAAACCAAGCCGTTGATTATATGAGAAAAATTGTAAGGGATTTAGGAGAAACTAGTTCCTATATTAAGGGCATGCACATTAATAAAACATTGCCCAAAAATTACATGAGGCAAAACCATCTATATAAGTTGGAAAACTATCAAAATGCAACAAGCCCTTGGCAAAAGACCGGGGTATTAAAAAAGCACATAGGGAGCTTGGATGTTCATAAGCCATTTGATCACCCAGCTATTGTAAAACTTATTGAGGATATAAAACCGGAGTTTTGTGTCTTTGAAGTAACACCCCATGCAAGGCATGAATTAGCCTACTACCTTAATCAACAAAATAAGGCACTGGGAAGAATGGATTAATTATAAGGATGAGTCAATATTAAGAGCTCTTATGAGTTTAACAATATTGGCTCATTTTTCTGTTAACATTAAATAAGTATTAACTAATTAGAAAGATAAACATGACATTGACAATGGAAAATTAATACTATATAATAAGTTTGTAATAAGTAGTTCATAATTTAAAAATACAAAAAATGTACATAGCAGTTGGAATTAGGAGGACTAGAAGTGAAGATAAAAAAATCAGGAATAATACTAATAGGCGTTGTGGGTTCATTACTATTTGGAAGCAGTGTCTACGCAGAGTCTTATGGCAGTGTAAATGTAGATAGATTAAATATCAGACAAGCACCAAGACAAGAAGCATCTATTGCAGCCGTATACAGTAAAAATGATACAGTGAAAATTATTAATCAAGCTTCTCCAGAGTGGTATAGAGTGGAAACTAAAAATGGAAAAGAAGCTTATGTAAGTAGGGAATATGTAGATGTACTTAAAGTAAAAGCTAAAATAAATGCAAGTGGTGTTAATAGTAGAACCTATCCCAC
>CAYRAL010000233.1:0-3055 GCA_964422235.1 uncultured Candidatus Epulonipiscium sp.
CAGCCCATCTATAGAAAGAGCAACTGCAAGAGCCAGTGCCTCTTTAACATTTAAACGGCTTGATTTATCAAAATCCGCTTTTGTTTCATCTACATAGATTTGTAATACAAATCTAAAATCAAAGAGTTTAAAGTAAACCTGCTGATCCTTAAGCAAATATCTTTCAATGAGGCTTTTAAAGACACCCTCAAATAATTGGTATATTCCTAGACTAAGCAAAATAACAATACCAATCAGTCCTACAAAATTACCTGGCAGTACTTCCCTTACGACAGATCCAAAATAAAGGGATATTCCAAGCAGTAAGGTACAGACAATGTTAATTGTTGCAACTGAATTGAAGGGTATTTTTATTTTATTAGTTCCGTAAGCAATGCTAGCAACAAATGCATCAATCGATAATGCTGTTACTAGAAATATGGCTTCTAACATCTTATCGCTCCTAATATACTTTTTGATTTATTATATTAGGGGTGGCCACATATTGTGCCTATATCATGGACATAAATTCTTCTTCACTTATGATTGGAATTTTTAGTTCTTGGGCTTTCTTATTTTTGCCAGATGTAGAATGAAGGTCATTATTAATTAAGTAATCTGTTTTACCACTTACGGAGCCGACTACTTTCCCACCTAGTTCTTCAATCTTCTCACCTAGCTCTTTTCTATTTTTAAAATAATTGACCTGTCCCGTTATTACAAAGGTCTTGTTAGCTATAGGCGAGTCTTCTAGGTTCTGCACTTCTGGGATTATAAAATTAATTTCTTTCATTAGTCTATCTATTAGCTTCTTATTTTCTTCTAATTGAAAATAAGAATTTATATTATGGGCAATTATAGCCCCTATACCTTCAATAGAAACAAGTTCTTCTTCTGTGGCATCCATTAGTTTTTCTATATCATGTTTAAAATGATTACAAATGAGTTTTGCATTATTAATACCTATTTGTTCAATTCCAAGGGCATAAATAAAATTAGGGAGTCCTACACTTCTAGAGTTTTCTACAGAATTTATAATATTATCATAGGATTTTTGCCCAAATCCTTCCAAAGTCTTGATTGCTTCTTCATGATCACTTAAGTGGTATAAATCCACAAAATCATAAATAAACTTGTTTTCTATAAATTTCTCAATACTTGCTTCAGAGAATCCTTGTATATTCATGGCATCTCTTCCAACAAAATGGACAAAAGCCTTTATCCGCTTAGCTTCACAATTAGGATTTGTACAATACAATGTCTTGGCATCCTTAATCATCTGAATACGAGTTTCTCCTGCACAAACGGGGCAGTGATCTGGAATCTCTATATTATGACTTCTTGTTATATTTGCAGCAATCTGTGGAATAATCATATTTGCTTTATATACTTTAATTAAATCTCCTACACCCAATTGTAACTCATGAAGTATACTAACATTATGGACGCTTGCACGTTCAACTGTTGTCCCTTCTAACTCCACTGGCTCAAATATCGCTACTGGATTAATGGAACCTGTCCTAGATGGATTCCATTGTACTCTAATTAACTTCGTTTCCTTTATTTCATCTTCCCATTTAAAAGCAATAGAATGACGTGGAAACTTAGCTGTAACACCTAGTGAATTAGAACGGGATATACTGTCTAATGTTAATACTAAACCATCTGATGCAAAGTCCCTTTTTCTAATATGCTCACTAAACCACGCCACTGACTCTAAAATAGTTGGTGCTGTTACAGTTTTATATTCTACAACTTCAAAACCTTGATCATCAAGCCACTTTAATTGCTCTTCCTTAGAATCTGTTTCTGTGCCGCCACCTACAATGGTAAATGCATAAAAATGTATATTTCTTCGGGCCGTTATGTGTGAATCTAATTGTCTTACACTTCCACTGCATAAGTTTCTTGGATTCTTGTATTTTTCCTCATCTGGAAGATGCTCATTAATCCTCTCAAATTCTGAGTAAGTAATGATTGCTTCTCCTCTTATGGTTAATTCTCCCTTATATTCGATTTTTAGGGGAAGATTTACAAATGTTTTTGCATTGGAAGTAATATCCTCACCTATTTCTCCGTTCCCCCTTGTAATTGCTTGTACAAGTTCTCCGTTATCATAGGTAATGACAATCGTTAACCCATCTAATTTCCAAGATAACAACCCTTTTTCTTTACCTAAAAAGTTTACAAGTTTATTAACTTCTTTAGTTTTATCCAAAGAAAGTATCCCTTGGCTATGCCTAACCTTAGGTAAATTACTTAATATCTCATATCCAACCTTATGAGTAACACTATTGGCTAGTATAACCCCTGTATCCTTTTCCAACTGGACAAGCTCATCATACAGCTCATCATACGCCTTGTTACTCATAATCTCTCTGTCTTCTTGTTCATATATACGTGTAGCATTGGCTAGTATCGGTACTAGCTCTTGAATTCGCTTTATTTTGTTTACCCGCATAAATATAGCCTCTTCTCTAAGCAAAACATCTATACTGATGTAAAAAAATATTAAAGATACTTTCTCTTAATATCTTCTAAGAATTTTTTCTTAAGTAATGTCATGCTATTATATTCTTCTTGGGAGATATCCCCTTTACCAAGTAGATTGTCTGCTAATACAACAAATTGCTCGGTAACTACTACTAAAGCTTCTACCTCAGCTAGGTCTATTCCATCTACATCAATTTTAAGCATACGTCCACGTCCTATCCTCTAATTATTCGTTACAATAAATCTGGAGTTCTCTAGTCTTTCCAAGAGGTTTGTTTTATGCATAATTATCTAGATACTGTATAACCTAAATTGATACTATCACTATTTCCATATTATTACAAGTACTTTTTGAAGAATTCTATTAATTTAGTTGTCTTTTTTACTAACTTAGTCTTTTTAATCTTGCAAACTTTGTACTTAATGTCTTTATTTCACCATTATGAAACTGAATTGTTGCAAATAAGTCATTGTTTTTCTCTTCTAATTCCTTAATAACACCTTCTCCAAATTTCATATGGGAAACTTTATCCTCTATTTGGTAATTAGTATCTACTGTTTTAGGAATATTATCAATTAATGT
>CAYRAL010000234.1:0-2584 GCA_964422235.1 uncultured Candidatus Epulonipiscium sp.
GTATATAGCCTTTGCCTGTAAGGATAAGTTTTTATCCCTCATTATCTGTCTTGGTAACAGTCCGTATCCTGTCTCTTGAATAATTTCAGTCATTGTCGTTTCCCCTCCCTTGTCGCCATAGTTCAAGCTCTTCCTTTACACGTCGTTCCATTTCTTTTATATACCAGTCCTTGTGTCTTGCCATACGTTCACCCCCTTAGTGGGAGTAGGTTACCCTACCCCCTTTTTTAAAATGGTAAGTCACTATCGTTAGCCATCAGGTCTATTTGATCATGTGTTGGCGGTGCCGATTGTGGTGCTGGTGTCGCTTGCTGCACAGGTTCCTGTCTTGGTATTGTTTCGTGGTTAACAAGCATCATCTGGCAAGCATTCTTGATTATTTCGGTGTGAGCTTTCCCTGCAAGCCATTCAAAGTAGCCAGGATCATCAGCTTGTACATCTTTCAGTTCCATTCCCTTGTATTTGCCAAAATTAAGCTTCATTTTTTCAGCCTGTTCTAGTGTCATGTTTTCTGAACTTGCGGCTTCCTCTTGCTGAACATATTCCTTCATATCCTCTAGGTCTTGGGTAAATACTTCTGATAGACTTGCAACTTGTAGCACTGCGTCCACAAAAGCCCTTTTCTTTGCCATCTTCAAGATGGTGTTTACTAAGTCGCATGGGTCTGGGTTGCTTATCTTATACTTTACCCTTCCGTATTTGTCGGTAAACTGTTTAGCAGTGCTTGGATCTACTCCCTCTGGTATCGTGTCGCTGTTGATGTATCTATATTTCTTTTCCCAGCTGTTGCAAGAGCCAACTCCTTGGCTTACTGCACTTTCATCCTTGTAAAGTGTGCACTTGACGTTGTATGCGAAGAAGCCATCCTTGTAATTTTCTATCTTGTCCATAAACTCGTACTGTGGGGTAAGCCCAAACATCATGCATATCTTCTCGCCACCTGGTTTGAACATGGTTGGCTTACCAGTGCCTGGTATAACTCCGTAATCATGACCGTCCCTCAATGTTTTCTGTACAACTGCCTGTAGTGTTGCTATCTTTTGCATGGTTGCTACTACTGTTTGCGTGTCAATCGAATCGATAAAACTTACGTTATTGTTCTGAACTACTACTTCATTCATTACGCCACCTCCACGGTTAACTCTGCATTTTCTCTTACTCTTGCTTCAATCATTTGTGTGTTTAGTTTAGGTATCTCTGTGATGCTCTCTGCGTTGTCTACAAAGACTGGAATGTTAAGTCCTGATATATTTATCAAGAGATTAGCTATCTCTAGTCCTGCCTTAATACGTTCGCTGTTGGATAGCACTGGGAACTCTTTACCGTTGTATAAAATCTTAAAATCGTCTTTGATTTCCCCAGTTGATTTGACTATCTTTTCTAGTTGAATAGTTACTTTGTTTAGGTGTTTATCTATTTGTTCTGCTTGCAACTGTAATCTCTTGCTGTTGTACTGCTTTGCATAGCTTATGAGTTGCTCTGTTTCTAGTTTTTCGTGTTGTAGCTGCTCGATGTTGTTCTTTGCTTCTTGAGCCTTTTTAGCAGCTACTTCCTGTTGCTCCAGGTGGATTCTCCTAGATTCGTTGTGACTTCTTACATCTTGTTTCTCATCTTGTAACTTATCAATTTTACTGCATAATTCTTTGAGTTTTTTATCTATCTTAGCTTGTTGCTTTTCCATGTGCTCGTGATTTTCCACTTCGATCTTTGCTAGGTTAAGGCTATCAATCTCTTCCTTGATCCCCTGCATCACTTTAGTCTTATCTATAATTTGCTTCGCTATCTTGTCAGTATGGTTTTTTATGATGATTTTGTTATTCTCAATCGCTTTGCTTAGCTTTTCCGCTTGTTTCTGCCCTTCTACCTTCAAGTTCTGTAGTTCATTACCTAGTGATTGCTTTCTGCTTGCATCTAGGTCTATTTCTACTTGGCAACTAGGACAGTTTATTTTGTTATCAAGGTTTATTATTAATTCCTGTTGGTCTTTGTACTGTTTTCTAAGCCTGTTCAATTCTAGTTCTAGGGATTCTACATCTTCAGTTTGTGGTTCGGCAGATTCTATAGCTTTTATTTCTGCATCTAGCGCCCATGCTTTAGATTTTAACTCTTCCCTTTGGCCCATTAGCTTGGTCATGTCGTGCAGGGGAGTTACCCTAACGGTGTTAAACTTTGCGAATTCCTCTAGTAGCTCATCTAGCTCTGTTGAGTCAAATGTTCTTTCTTCTACAACAATTATTTCTTCCTGATTTGCATCTTTGAATCCGTTCCAGTATTGCAATTCCTGTTCTATTTCTCTAAGCCTGCCCCTGTGATTTTCTAAATACAAGTTGGGTATATTAAACCCTGTTTCTTTAAGCTTGCTGGAAACACTATCACCCAGTTCCTTGTAAACTTCTTCTTTTGATATACTGCCTAGTGTTTTGGTTAGCAGCTCTTTAGCATCCTTTGGCGCTAGTGCCGGAAAGTATGAAGGATTAAATATGCTTAAGAATAACTCTTTGCTGTGGTATAGACTTGTAAGTTCGTGCTGCTCAACCTTATTGGTATCTAGAAAGATGTTTGTTGCCCCCCTCTTTCGCCTTGT
>CAYRAL010000234.1:2594-3024 GCA_964422235.1 uncultured Candidatus Epulonipiscium sp.
AAACATCCTTACAGGTGTGGTTTGTGAGCCTTGTGGTGGCTCTTTCGTTGCCTGTTAGGTCCGTCCCAAGCAAAGCCCATGTAACTGCTTCACCTATCGTTGTTTTCCCCTTACCATTTTCCCCGTAGACCTTGGTGTGATCCCCAAGGTCATATTCAACTAAATCGTTATGGTTTTTAAAACCGTACATTGAAATCTTCTGTAATTTCATAAGCGTTCCTCCTGTTTTAAAATGGGCATCCATCACCTTTGTATGGATTGTTTTTTACATCTTCGTATATTCTTAAAAGGTCATCTGCGGATGAGCCGCTAATACGTTTGTATAGGTCTTTTGTAACTTGAAATTCTTGTAGCTCTGTCCCGTCAAGCCCCCTAAGGGTGTCTGTGTCACAAAAACTCATCAACGCATATGATAAGGCTCTTGTTAAAG
>CAYRAL010000235.1:0-3001 GCA_964422235.1 uncultured Candidatus Epulonipiscium sp.
CATATCTAGTATGCCTGATGTGGCTGACATAATGCTTTTATTGACTGTTGATGATCCCACTAATAAGGCTTTAGATTTGTAGATTTCTGTAATAAGGTCGTTTTTATCTGTATGAGCTGCATTATATAGCTTTACAGTTACATCTTTATCCACTGATTTGATTCCTTCAGCTATGGCCTCTGCCATTTTTCTTGTGGCATGCCACATACTGTCGTATGCAATTGTAACTTGATTTTCTGTGTAAGCTCCTGCCCATTCCATATACTTTTCAATAATTTGAGCTGGGTTATCTCTCCAGATAATACCATGGCTAGGTGCAATCATATTAAGGGGGAGGTTAAGTGCCAATACTTCTTCTATCTTCCTAGTCACTAGCGCACTAAAAGGTGTCAGAATATTAGCATAATATTTGATTGCTTCTTGGTATAGCTCCGCCTGATCCACAAGATCATTATACATAAGATCTGATGCAAAGTGTTGTCCAAAAGCATCGTTACTGAATAGGATGTTTTCTCCTGTCATATAAGTCATCATACTATCTGGCCAGTGAAGCATTCTAGCTTCTACAAATACAAGTTGCTTATCTCCAATATCTAATGTGTCTCCAGTTTTAACTTCAACAAAGTTCCAGTCTTGGTGGTAATGTGCCTTTAGAATCTTAGCACCATTAGCTGTACAATAAACAGGTACATGGGGTATTTCTTTAAGTAACAGTGGTAAAGCACCACTATGATCTACTTCTCCATGGTTTACAATGATATAATCAATATCTTTTAAGTCAATTTCTTTTTTGAGGTTAGTTATATACTCTTCGGCAAAAGGCTCCCAAACAGTATCTATTAAAACGTTCTTTTCACCCTTAATAAGATAGGAATTATATGATGACCCTCTATGTGTTGAGTACTCATCTCCGTGGAAACTCCTTAACTCCCAATCAATCTTTCCTACCCATGTTACATTATCTGTTATTTTATAACTCATATTTAACCTCCTATTTTCTATCTCTTGTGTCTATTTTTATATTATCCAAAATACTTTCTAAGTATAATATATCATAATCCTTGTTTATTTAAAACTCCCTAGGCCTTCTATTATTCTATTTCTTCCAATCCCTCTAGGTTTATTATATTTATATTTCTGTGCCCCTCAAGTTTAATGAGACCTATTTCTTGAAAAATGGTTAACTTTCTACTTAGGGTTTCCTGACTCATACCTATATGTGAGGCTAAATCTTTTTTACTCATTTTAAGCCTAACTTCACCCTGGTCGTTAGACATACTAATTAGAGTGCTAGCTAATCTTTTTTCTACTGAGTGTATACTTATATCTTGTATTAATGCCTCTGCTTTAGAAAGCCTGTTGCTTAGCTCTTTCATAATCTTCCATGTTATGGCCGGATATTTAACCATAATCTGCTTTAAATCGTCTCCATTAATAATACATAGATTTGTTCTTTCCAAAACCTCTGCATTGTCTGTAACAGGCTCAAGATTAAACAGAGACAGTTCACCCAAGAACTCCCCTGGCTCCAACACCCTAATTACTTGCTCTTTACCCGCCTCAGAAATTCTAGTTATTTTAACCTTACCTTCGTGAATAACATAAAGCTTTTCTCCTTTATCTCCTGCTGTATAGATCAGTTCTCCTTTTTCAAAAATCTTATCGGTTGTTATGCTGGCAACTTCCATCATTTCTTCATAGGTAAGATCATTAAATATAGGAACTCTTGTAATACAATTTTCACCATCTCTTTGTTTGCAACTACATCCCATTTCAAATCCCCCTGCCTTAGTCATATAATTTGTTATATTTACAGTATACACTTTAATAAAGTATATTACTTTGATTTGGGTCAAAAATTTCCAAAAAAATTTCCTACTATTTGTCCTAATGTCTAATTAACCTTGATTTATTGCAATAATTAAGTTAATATGTAAACACATTGGGGATTACTGTAAATCCTATAATATTTTTATATCTAGGAGGATTAAATGAATAATGAAAAAATAGCAATTTTAGTAGACTCTTGCGTTGATGTTCCACGCCATCTGGTGGAACAATATAATATGTATGTTATCCCCCTAAGGATTATCTATAAAGATAAGGAATATATTGACGGTATTAATATTACTGCTGATGATGTATATGCTAGACTTGAGAGCGAAATACCAAGTACGTCACTACCTTCTGGCAATGATATTAATAATGTTTTTGCCAAAATTAAAGCAGATGGCTATGAGAAAGTCTTAGCTTTTTGTCTTTCTAGTGGCCTTAGTGGCACATACAATTCCATAAGAATTCAAGCAAATGATTTCAAAGGCTTAGAAATTGTGGTTATTGATACAAAAAATATAGCCATTGCAGCTGGACTTAATGCCATTGCCGCTGCAGAGTCTCTTAAAGAAGGAGTGGACTGGAACACCCTAGTGGAAAACTCTACTAATAATATTAGTAAGTCTAAGGTTTTCTTTTGTGTAGATACCTTAGAATACTTACAAAAAGGCGGTAGAATAGGACTGGTTTCCTCAATTCTTGGAAGCTCCTTAAATCTGAAGCCCATCATATCCTGTAACGATGATGGTATCTATTATACAGCGGCTAAGGTAATTGGTAGAAAACGTTCTATTAATAAAATTATAAATTTAGCCCTTGATTTTGCCAAGGATGCAAATAGGTACAATGTAAGTATTGTCCATGGCGGTGCCGAAAATGAGGCTAATAAGATTAAAGAGACTATTATGCCCCTACTTCCTAATTGTAATATCTTCACTGATGGGCAAATAAGCCCGGTCCTTGGTGTACATACTGGACCTGGAACTTTAGGTATTGCTATTCAGAAAATTTAATACCATATTAATAAGCCAAAAGCACTAAGAATGTTATATCTTAGTGCTTTTGGTTTATTTTAGCACTGATCATATGCCCATATCCTTTTGGTATTTTATCTGCACTTATTTGCTTAAAAACAAAGTCTACTTTATTATTATGTTCTAGTACTGAT
>CAYRAL010000236.1:0-2999 GCA_964422235.1 uncultured Candidatus Epulonipiscium sp.
CTTGTTCTTATACTGATAGAATATCTTTGCTTTTTATTTCAACATTTTCATCAATAATCTTAACATATTTGTCAGTTAAGTCTTGTACTTCTGCTTCTAAATCTTTTAAGATATCTTCAGAAATTTCCTTGCTGGCTTCTGCCTTTTTAAAAAAGTCAATGGCCTCACGTCTAATGTTTCTAATGGCAACTTTTGCTGTTTCTCCTTTTTTCTTGACATCTTTTGTAAGTTCTTTACGTCTTTCTTCTGTTAATTCAGGAAAAATTAGCCTAACAACTTTACCATCATTAGTCGGATTTATTCCTAAATCAGATTCATTGATTGATTTTTCTATTAACTTGAGAACACTTGCATCCCAAGGTTGAACTTGCAAAACCCGCGCTTCCGGCACTGTAATATTGCCTACCTGTGCAAGTGGTGTTTGTACGCCGTAGTAATCAATACTTAGTTTATTAAGCATACTAGGATTTGCACGTCCTGCTCTGATTGTAGCAAACTCTTCTTGTAAGGCCTCAATCGCTTTTCCCATTTTGTCTTCATATATAGCTAATTGATCTTTCATCCTACTTCCTCCTTAAATTATTTATATATTATACTGTAATTAAAGTTCCTATTTTTTCACCTAATGCTGCTCTTATAATACTATTTTCTTCGTTTAAAGCAAAGACCCTAATAGGGATTTTTTGATCTATACATAAGCTAGCTGCAGATGCATCTATTACATTTAGGTTATTATCTAGTATATTTTTACATGAAATTGTTTCATATTTTTGTGCATCTGGATTTTCTTTGGGATCATCACTATAAACCCCATCTATATTTTTTGCAAAAAGAAGCATATCGACCTCTATTTCACATCCTCTTAGGGCAGCTCCCGTATCTGTTGAAAAGAAAGGATGGCCTGTTCCACCTGCAAAAAAAACAACCTTCCCTTGGTCCATATGTAAAAGGGCTTTATCTTTTGAAAATAGCTCTGTCATACTTCCAACATAAAATGGTGTTTGCACAATGGAATCTAATCCGATTGTACGACAAGCATCCGAAACATAAATTGCGTTCATAATAGTCGCTAACATACCAATCTGGTCCGCTTTGCATCTATCCATATCCATGGCTGATCTCCCACGCCAAAAGTTCCCTCCACCAATAACCACAGAAACTTGAATCCCCTGGTCAACGAGTTGCTTTAACTGTTTACATACACCAATTATAATATCATGATCAAAATTTGTTGATTGATCCCCTGCTAGTGCTTCACCACTTAGCTTAACCAAAACCCTATTCATATTATGCATGTTTACCACCTTCCACTGATAATACTCTATCATATTTTCTTAGATTTTTCCATATTAAATAAACATATTATCAAATAAATCCTCTTATGGTATAAAAAAAGGGACACCGAGTGCCCCCTTGTTAATTTTTATTGTTATTGCATTTGTTTTGCTACTTCTTCAGCAAAGTTTTCTTCTTTCTTTTCAATTCCCTCGCCTGTTTCAAAACGAACGAATTTTTTAATCGCATCTTCACTTCCAAGTTCGCTGGCGACATATTTCTTTACGGTTAAGTCTCCGTCTTTAATATATGCTTGCTCTAATAAACAAATTTCTTTTAATTGTTTGTTTAAACGACCAATAACCATTTTTTCAATAATACTTTCTGGTTTATTTGGATCTTCATTTTTAGCTTGGGATATTAAAATAGCTCTTTCACTTTCTTGCTTTTCCTTTGAAACGTCTTTAGTCGAAATAAACTCAGGGTTAACTGCTGCAACTTGCATAGCAATATTCTTACCAGCTTCTTGAATTTTAGCTTCATCTGAATCAGACTCAACTCCAACAATTGCAACAATCTTACCGCCACCATGGGTGTATGATGCAAATGCGCCATTAGTTGTTAATCTTTCAAAACGACGAATCGCTAAGTTTTCACCAATTGTAGTAATCATTTCTGTTAATTTGTCTTCTACAGTTATTGCTGGATCTTCAATCCATGGTAATGCCTTTAATTCTTCAACTGTGGCTACTTCATTATCTAAAATTATTTTAGCTACTGCATCTACAAATCCAATAAACTTATCATTTTTAGCAACAAAGTCTGTTTCTGAGTTAACTTCAACAACTGCAGCTGTTTTAAAGTCTTGACTAACTAATTCTTTTACTAAACCTTCTGCCGCAATACGACCCGATTTTTTAGCTGCTGTAGCAAGACCTTTTTCTCTTAAAAAATCAATTGCTTTTTCAATATTACCATCTGTTTCCTTTAAAGCATTCTTACAGTCCATCATCCCAGAGCCTGTTCTTTCACGTAGCTCTTTTACCATTTTAGCTGTAATTACCATTGTTTGCCTCCATCATTTTTTCATTATCGTGCACAGTTTATTATTATATTATTCAGCTACTACTTCTTCAGTATTTTGACTCTCTGAAGTTTCATGCTCTCTTCCTTGATTAACTTCTATAATAGCATCTGCCATTTTTGATGTGATTAATTTGACTGCACGAATAGCATCATCATTACCTGGAATGATATAATCTATTTCATCTGGGTCACAGTTAGTATCTACTATTGCAACGATTGGAATACCTAATTTGTGTGCTTCTTGAATAGCGATTCTTTCTTTTCTTGGGTCTACAATAAAGATTAGGTCTGGAAGTTTTTTCATTCCTTTAATTCCACCAAGGTTACGCTCAAGTTTTTCTTGTTCTTTTTTGAGCTCGATAACTTCTTTTTTAGGTAAAAGATCAAAGATACCATCTGTATCCATTTTTTCTAATTCTTTTAATCTTCCAATACGGCTTTTAATTGTTGAGAAGTTGGTCAACATACCACCTAACCATCTTTGGTTTACAAAGTACATACCACTACGCTCTGCTTCAATTTTCACTGAATCTTGAGCTTGTTTTTTTGTACCAACGAATAATACTTCTCCACCATCTTCAACTACTTGGCGAACCACTGCATATGCTTCATTAATTTTACGTGATGTTTTTTGTAAG
>CAYRAL010000237.1:0-2958 GCA_964422235.1 uncultured Candidatus Epulonipiscium sp.
TTTAATCGTCAGATGAGCCTAGATGGTCAATATACAGATGATGTAACCATTAAATATAATGAACGTACGACTAGAATGCACACAGGTACCTATATATGGGTTGAAGGATCCCTTGGGAAAGAAACGGAGATAATTGATGCAGTGCGTCAAAATAGCCCGGATGCAAAATTAAAATCATATCTTTTAGCGCCAGAAAAACCAAACTATATAATAGCTGCTGGTGGTGAGGCAATATTTATTCCTGAATCTGCACCAAACCCAGAAGGAGCTATGAAGTTTTTAAATTGGTTATATTCCTCACAGGATAATTATAATATGGCCCTATATGGTGTAGAGGGTGTGGATTTTGAAATTCAAGATAACCGTATTATGAGGCTGCAAGGGGATGAATTCTTCTATGAGTGGATGTTTAGAAATCAGAACTATCAAATGTTTGGACCAGAAGTAGATGATGAGTTTATTGAAACTTATAAGAGTTGGGATGATAACGCTCAGAGATCAGCATCATTTGGTTTTGCTTTCGATAACAGTAATGTAAGAGAAATAGAGAACCAATTAAAAGAGATTGAAGGTAGGGAAGTAAGTGCCATTCGTTCAGGTTTTATTGATTTTGATGAGAATTACGCAAAAGCAATTCAAGATTTTAAAGATGCAGGAATCGATGAATATGTTGCTGAAGTACAGCGTCAACTAGATGAGTTTTTGGCAAATAAATAAAAATGTAAATTCAAACAAAAGCATAAGACGATTTGTCTTATGCTTTTGATGATAGGATAAGAAAATGAGACGAAAAAACAACTTCTTAAAAAACTTATATAGACAAAAGACACATTTAACTCATGAAGAATATAAAGTTGCTCAGCGCAAGTTAATCATTTCCGATGCCAGTGCTAGTAGCCTATTTGTATTTACGTCTGGCACATTTTTCATTGGTTTTCTAACCCTGTTAGGGGCATCTAGCCAGTACAGTGCTATTATAATAGCAATACCACAATTGGGCTGTATTATGCAACTATTATCTCCTTATATATTCGAAAGGCTTCAATATCGTAAGCTACTTATTTGTATTAGCTGTTTTTTATTTCGTTTCTTAGTGGGAACTGTTATATTCGTACCCTATATGATCAAGGACACGCAAAAGCAGCTTGTAACCATTATGATTATATATACCATATCATTTTTGATTGCAGGTTTTGTGACGCCGGGACTGAATAACTGGAAATTAAGTTTAGCCCCACAAAAAAACAGAGGACAATTTTTTGCCCTTAAAGATATAACGAGTATGATATTAAGTGGAATTGTAATTATTGGTATAGGTCGTATGTTAGATTACTATGAGTTAATGGGTAATGCTTTGATGGGCTTTACCATTATGTTTGGCATCTCCCTTGCTTGGTCTATCTTAGATTTTTTGCTTATTTCTACAATAAAAGAACCCTTAGAAGCTAAATTAGATAAGAAGCCTAAATTATATACAATTATTACAACCCCATTAAAAGACCCTGTATTTCGTTCCTTTATTTTATTTTTAAGTTTATGGTCTTTTGCAATCCAACTATCAATATCATTTATACCAATCTATATACTAAATGAATTAGGGTTTTCCTACTCTTTTATATCAGGTATAACAATTGCAAGTAACATGATTAATATATTAGCAATCTGGGGATGGGGAAAATTAGCTGATAAAACCTCCTGGCATTTTTTATTAAAGGCTAGTGGTTGGCTTATAGCAGTTTGCTATTTATCTTGGTTTTGGGTGACAAAAAATAATGGGCTTATATTAGTACCTTTGTTACAAATCCTTTTAACTTGTAGTAATGGTGCATTTAATATGGCTAATTTAAATTTACAGTATGGTTTATCTCCGGCAACAGGTAAGACGACTTATTTTGGAATTACTGCTGCAATTGCATCAACAATCAGTTTTGGAGGGGCATTAGTTGGTTCCTATATTTATGGACTATTAAAACCGTTGGAATTTACCATACTATCTATATCTGTTGGTAGCACACAGATTTTATTTGCCATAAGTGGATTTTTACTAACCTTAGCTCTTTTATACAGGGAATATGTAGGCTCATAAGCCTTTGAATAATTAACCAAACTCATGGGAACACTAATAAAAAGGAGTGATATACCATGAGTGGAAATGCTGAGCTTTTAAACTTTATCTACCAGAACTCTCAAATGGGTGTAGATACCATTGATCAGTTACTTGATATTGCAGAAGATGAAGCCTTTAAGGTACATTTAAGATTAGAGTTAGAGGAATACCGAGAGATTAATACCAAAGCCAAAGTATTACTAAATACCAATGGATATGATGAAAAAGGGATTAGTGCACTAGAAAAACTCAGAACTTACCTAATGATCAATATGCAAACAATGATGGATAAAACCACATCCCACATTGCCGAAATGCTAATCATTGGAAGTAATATGGGGGTCATAGACGCTATTCGTAATATTAACCAGTACCAAGATGCTGAGAAAGATATCTTAGATCTTATGAAGAAACTACTAAAATTTGAAGAAAACAATATTAAGAAGTTAAAAACTTTTTTGTAGAAAAACAAAAGCAATGCTGTGAACACCCTAGACTATCAATAAAGTAGTATGGGGTGTTTTTATGCCATCAAATATTTAATATTCAGTTGCTATTAGGTGCTGCTATGTATATAATGCATAGTAACCTATCATAATAATATCTAATAGGTTAGCCAAACAACTCAATAAAGATTAAGCAGGTGTAAAGATGAATGATATAATTATAATCGGTGGTGGGCCAGCAGGCTTAACAGCCGCGATATATGGTGGTAGAGCAGCACTGAAGACCCTACTACTGGAAAAAGCTTATCAAGGTGGACAGATGGTAACAACAAATGAAATTGACAATTACCCAGGTATGATGGGTGTAACAGGCCCAGATTTATCTAACGCTATGTTTGAGCAAGC
>CAYRAL010000238.1:0-2936 GCA_964422235.1 uncultured Candidatus Epulonipiscium sp.
TGCAGGTGGGATGGCGGCTCGCGGGGCTAGCCCTTTAATCCAAGTATTAGGTGCAATGGTAAGTGGTATTGGCATATTTTTACCTGGGACTTTGTTAATTTACTTTGTCTATCCAATATGGGAAAGTGTAAGAGAAATAAAAGGAATAAGGATTTCTTTAAAAGGTATTACGGCTGTTGCCAGTGGATTAATTGCAGTAGCTTCAATCATTTTGATGCAAAAGAGTGGATTCGTATTAGATAATATTATAATAACGTTTTTTACGGTTATCATCTTGCTAACCAAAAAAATCCCAGCACCACTGATTGTACTGGCTACTTTAGGGATTGGCTTTATCTTATAATGAGTATATTGCTTTCTATTTATCTATCACAAAAAGATTGCCCTTAGAGTATATTGAATCAAGGTTTAATTTAAGTGAGTAGGAGAGATATTATGAATACTTTACCAGATTCGGCATTAGTTATGATTCCAGGAGGCACATTGATTACGAAGACGCCAGAGGAAGGACGTGCTCTAGCAATGTTAATAGCCCGTCATACCATTCACAACCTTCAGCCTGATTTAGATGTTTTGGAGGGTGGGAGAAGAATATACTCTGTCAATCCTGATAGCCTTATTGCTGCAAGTCAGGTTGTTGCCATTGAATTCCAAACAATAGCGGCAGCTAACAATTATTGGCGCCAACCTTACTATTGCGGATAATTATAGAATATTTATAAAAAAACTGCACAACCTATCAATGAACATAAAAACGAAAGAGAGGCGAGCTTATGGGATTTTTAAGATGGTTGGGTGGTATAGTCGTTTTCTTTTGGGCAATAGGATTATTATTTAAAATCGGTGGCGGTCTTATACACACATTACTAATAGTAGCCGCAATTGTATTTATAATAGATTTTATTTCCAGAAGGGTAAGTTAACTCAATAATCTAAATGAAAACAAAAAGTGGCGCAAACTATTGCGCCACTTTTTACTTAATGATTTGCAGATGCCTCTTGATTGTAGAGACTTCTTTTTCATTTTGACTTTCTTTATGTGAGATGAAAAAAACCTCATCGCTAAGAGTATCAAGCCTTTGGCCCACTGATGTATTGAATTCTGTTAGATTGGCTGTTTGGTCATAGACAAGATCGAGTTTTTTCTCCATACGTGTTTGGCTTTCTTCTACAGAGGTCAAACGATTATTGATGGATATAAGTGTTTTCTTTTGAACATCAAGTGAGGACTGCATCTCTTGTTGAGATTCTTTCATCTCTTGTTGGGATGCTCTCATCTCTTGTTGAGATTCTCTCATCTCTTCTTGAGATGTTTTCATTTCTTGTTGTAATTCTCTCATTTCTTTCAATTCACTTAGTATTTGCGGTAATAGATCATCAGACATATTATCATCCTTTTCTAGTATTAATGATTATCATAATCCTTATAAATTTTGTCATAGATAATTAGTTTGCTTTAACTCATTATAGATTAGTTTTAGTTAGAATGGAAGTGAAAGCTAGCATTTTTAATAAGTCTGATTTTTAAAATAAGTTTTTGTTTCATGAATAACCACTGAGCTAAGACCCAAAAGAGCGATTAAATTAGGGATTGCCATGAGGCCATTAAGAATGTCTGCAAGAATCCAAATAATCTCGAATTTGACAATTGCTGAGGAGGCAATAAGTAAAATAAACACAATTCGATATATTTTAATGGACCCAACACCCCATAAATACTCACTACACCGTTCACCGTAGTAGTTCCAGCCTATAATTGTTGTAAAGGCGAAGAAAATCAAACCGATTGTTACAATACTTTGGCCGATCATAGGTGCCGATCCAAATCCGATTCTAAAGGCTTCCGTTGTCATCCTAGCCCCTTCATATTCTAGGTGGTTCCATGTGCCAGTTACAATCAGCGTTAGTCCTGTCATGGTACAAACAACCATGGTATCAATAAAAGTCCCTGTCATACTAACGAGCCCTTGTCTAACAGCGGAACTTGTCTTAGCTGCAGCAGTAGCAATAGGGGCACTTCCTAATCCTGCCTCATTAGAAAAAATACCTCTTGCAACGCCTCTTTGCATGGATTGAATAATGGTTGCCCCTGCAAAGCCTCCTAAAGCTGCTGTTGGCGTAAAGGCTGACCTAATAACAAGGCCAATAGCGGCTGGTAATTCTCCCATATGAGTGACTAAAATAAATAAAGCAGCTGCAGAATATAAAATAGCCATTAGAGGTACAATAACCTCTGCTACTTTAGAAATGCTCTTAATTCCCCCTATGATGATTAGAGCGACTAATAGGGTAATCACAACCACTGTCATTACTTCTGGAACACCAAATGCAATGGATACAGCGCTAGAAACCGCATTTACCTGAACGAAGGTTCCGATACCAAGGCAAGCTGCGGCAACACCAAAAAATGCAAATGATTTTGCCAACCATTTATTCTTTAGTCCTCTTTCAATATAATACATAGGACCACCTGACATTTGTCCGTTTTTATCAACCACTCTATATTTAATGGCTAATACGCCTTCAGCATACTTAGTTGCCATCCCGAAGAAGGCTGCTATCCACATCCAAAATAATGCCCCAGGGCCTCCAGTTGCTATTGCTGTTGCAACACCTACAATATTTCCAGTTCCTATGGTCCCTGCAAGGGCTGTACATAAGGCTGCAAAGCTAGAAACATCCCCTTCCCCTTTACTGTCTTGATCCTTACTAAAAATGTAGCTAAAGGCACGAAAAAACTGAGTAATTTGTAAAAATCCAAGTCTAATTGTAAAATAAATACCTGTCCCTATTAGTAGAACTAGCAAAGGTGGTCCCCATACATAATCGTTGATGATACTAAAAATATTTACTAGCTTATCCATATAGCTTTCCTCCTGAATGTTAACTGTGCTGTGATATCACCTTCTGTAGGCCTATTGATAGGGTTTAATCTC
>CAYRAL010000239.1:0-2897 GCA_964422235.1 uncultured Candidatus Epulonipiscium sp.
GATAATGCTTGTAACTCAGGCAATCCTATTAAAAATGCTAATATAATAATACCAATCCAAATCCCAACAACCCCTTTGATAAGCCCAACAAAAAAACCAAGCCATTTATCAGCAAAACATATAATGGGGAGTTTTGCTAGAATATGTATACTTTCACCGATTAGATATAATATAGCTTTTACGACACACCACAAAATAATAAATGCAATAATACTCAAATAAAAATTCGCAATATATCCACCGATATATTCTTTAAAATTGTCTACCCCTAGTAATTTATAAATCTCCGGGTTATTATTTCGTATAATACCTTCTTTTACACTACTAGGAATCGGTAAGTTCAAATGATCAATAAGTTTAGTTTGCTCATTAAGTCCTATGATTTCTTGAATACCATTTACATGATTTGTCGCCACCTGTTGTAGCCAACTATATAAAAATGTCTTTCTCAAAATACTATTAATGGGCTTATATCCTATATAAGCTATATAAATCGCTATGATTGTTGATAACATCTTGAAAGTTGTATATAAAAATCCTTTATAATAAGCAGCTATAGCACTGATTGCTATAACTGCAATGATCATCCAATCTAATGTATTCATAATCCACTCCTATTTGGCAACTTGCATTAACTCTACCTTGCCTCTTGAAATCATTATTACTTTTTGTTGGGGGTGTAAGGGGATCACTTTTCGCATATCCTTTGTTGCTGTAAACTCCCACCTTTTTTTACCTAGACTTGTATAGGCCACAAATTTTCGGTCACTACCTATAATAGTCGTTTTGCCATCACCATACATATATGTGACGCCGTCTTCTAGTGTAAATCCTTCAACCTCTTCCCCTTCTCGGGAAAAAAACGCCAATCTTTCTACCGGATGTACCGTTGACATAATAGGCTTGGTGCTAGTAACGACTGGATAATTTACCCCTTGCCAATCCACCAGTCTGTCTAAAATCGGCACATAATTATAATACACATCATTTATTTTTCTAATCTCTCTACCATCTAGCTTATTAAAACTCATGGTATTATCCCCAATTGCTACCCATATGCTTCCATCGATAAATTCTATTTCTGATATGATTGTATTTCTATGGGTTTCCCCATATAAAATGTTATCTACCTTGGTTAAGCCACCACTACCTATTTCTATGGCAATAATATTGGAAACGATTTGGGCATCAGCTGTATTGATATGTGATATTAGAATCATTTTGCCATCTGGCGATATTTCAGCAACAGTAGGATGCCCTACATCTTCAATATAGGTAACCCACTTGACTCCCAAAGAACTACCATTTTGATCATAAGCCGAAATGACATGGCCATCTTGTGTGCTTTCAATGACCACAATATCGCCCCGCTTATTCATTGAAAAATACATAATAGGATTGGCAAACTGAAGATTTGCTTTTTTTCCATGCGTATTGAATATACTAATGGTTTTGCCACCCTTGTCACTAATTGCAAAATAGGGCATTCTTTGGGCGACAGATATATTTTTAATTGTATGGGTATCTGCCCAAATCTCTTCCCCTTCCATAGAAAGTGCCCTTACACCATCTTCCGTAATCCATATTAATTGATCTTGGTTTACTATAAATTCCTGATTTTTAGCAACATCTAGGGTCACAATATCCCTTACAAATTCCAATGTAGCTTCCTCACCTTGTGATAGCATACTAATTTCCGTGATATACCCTCGTTGATATAACACGTAAATAAGAATTGCTATAATACAAGCAATAAATAGTATTTTAGGCATCTTTCTTTGTCCGCCTTTTTGTGTCACGGTTCTCAAATTCACTTACCTCCAGTGCTCTAGCTATTCCTTTAGGGTCTTGTATAACTCAACATATTTACGAGCTGATCTTCCCCACCCAAAATCTGAGTTCATTCCATTAGCACGAATTTGCTCAAATTCCTTTGGTTTTTCGCTGTAGTATCTATATGCTTCATTAATCTTATTATATAACCAATATCCTGAGTAATCCTCAAATTCAAACCCTGTACCTGTTTTCTCTGTTTCGTTATAATGAATAACTGTATCTTTAAGGCCGCCTGTTTTGCGAACCACAGGAACACTACCATACTTCATAGCCATAAGTTGTCCTAAACCACAAGGTTCAAACATTGAAGGCATAAGAAAAACATCACTTGCAGCATATATTCTATGAGATAGTTGTTCATTAAATGTAATATTAATACTAACACGTCCCGGATATTTATAGGCTAAATGCCTGAACATATTCTCGTACTCTGCTTCTCCTGTCCCTAATAAAACAAACTGTACATCCATTTCCATTATCTTATCCATTATCCATACGCCATCTATGGTATGGTGGAATAAGTCTAATCCTTTTTGAACAGCTAGTCTCGTAATAATAGCAATGACCATTTTATCTTCCTGAACTAAAGCAAAATCTTTTTGAAATCTTTTTTTATTTTCTTTTTTACCTTTTAGATTTTCAGTTGAATAGTTAGCGTATAGATTAGGATCCGTACTAGGGTCGTATTTAACTTCATCTATTCCATTAATAATGCCGTGAACAGCATTGCTTCGTTTTCTCAAGAGCCCATCCAAACCATATCCATATTCCGGTGTCTGTATTTCATGAGCATAAGAAGGACTTACTGTTGTAATAATATCAGCATACCTAATGCCTGCTTTCATATAACTAACAGCGCCATAATACTCTATGGCTTCTGGATGAAAATATCCGTCTGAAATCTCTAGCATTTCAAGTGACCTGCGATCAAAATTACCTTGATATTGAATATTATGTATTGTAAATACCGACTGTATATTATTATAGATAGGATTATACTTATAGTGATCTTTCAAAAGCAAACAAATAGGTCCTGTTTGCCAATCATTGCAATGAATAAT
>CAYRAL010000240.1:0-2892 GCA_964422235.1 uncultured Candidatus Epulonipiscium sp.
TATTACGGATGGATACTATCATATATGGATTCCTAAAACAGGAATGATTTTACCTGAGACAGTGCTATCACCGGAAAATCCATTTACGACTATATATAATGCAGCTGCTGGTAAGGGAGTGATTGCCGTAGGATGCTACGATAAAAAATCTTTATCAGCATGTGCAAGTTCAGGTAGAGGATTTACAAGGGATAATAAAGTGAGCCCAGACTATATCGTTGATGGTGTAGATATATTAGGGCCTCTTCCTGATCATAAATGGGGTCTGATAAGCGGTACGGCTCCTTCAAGTGCAATAGCCACTGGTATTACTTCTCTTATATATGAAGACCAAATAGCCAAAGAAGAGGAGCTTGCCAATACAGTCACCATGAAGGCAATATTGGTTGAAAAAGTTAAAAGACAACCAACTGTATCCTATCCAAATCCCTCAAGTGGATATGGGCTATTAGATATTAACTCAGATTTATTTTAAATAGAGGTGAGGGTATGGCGTATGAAAGTAAAATGGACGGAGAACTTGAATTAGCACTCAGGTTTTATCAATCCGCAGTAAGTACAATTTTTGAACAAAACACTGGTGTATCTTTTTTGGGGGATTGGGAACTAATTGTTAAATATCATGGTAATATTCTAATTCCTGCTCAAACAGTAGGTGCCAAATTAGAGATATTAAATGAGAGCTTTGCAAGTATTGTCATACCCCCTTCTGAGATTGAAAGCTTTGCAAGTTTCTTCCAAATAGAATATATGAAATTTCCACAAAGAATGTTTTATATACTAAGAGAGAGTTATGGCAAGGCATGCCTTACGAACGTTCACAATATAAACACTTATAATCTTGCAGGGAGGGGAACAATCCTAGGGATGATTGATTCTGGCATTGATTACACTCATCCAGATTTTAGAAATGAGGATGGGACCACAAGAATTCTATATTTGTGGGACCAAACAATCAGAGGAAATCCACCAGTAGGGTTTTCATTAGGAACCCAGTATACACAAGAGGAAATCAATGAAGCCCTAATGGCACCTAACATAGAAGAAACCCTTGCCATGGTACCGAGTATAGACGAATTGGGACACGGTACAGCTGTTGCAGGCGTTGCAGGTGGTAATGGAATAGCCTCAGGAGGAAGAGAAGTAGGCGTAGCACCAGGGGCTGAGTTTATAGTTGTCAAAATAGGGACAGAAATTGAGGAATCATTTCCGAGAACTTTAGAAGTAATGAGAGCCCTTAAGTATATAATAGAAAAGTCTATTGAAGTAAATAAGCCTGTTGCTATTAATATAGGACTTGGGATGGTGCAAGGTGGTCATGATGGAAGGACTCTTCTGGAGATATTTATTGACCAAATGGCAACAAGGTGGAAGTGTAATATTACAGTAGGCACTGGTAACCAAGGCAATACAGCAAATCATACAGAAGGAATGATCGGAATGGATGAAGAAAGCCAAATACAGTTTGTCATAAGCTCTGGCCAAGAGTTTTATGCATTTAATTTATGGAAAAGCTTTATTGATACATTTGAAATAAAGATTACTGCTCCAACGGGGGAGGAAACAGATCGTATTTCGTCTATACCAAACAATCTACTATATACAGTGGGAAATACCAATGTTTTTGTAAATTTTTCAGAACCATCTAGTATTAATATTGATGAACAAATAGCTGTATTTATGGAATCTCAGAATGGCAGTATAGATAGTGGAATATGGACCCTTACGATCTATGGGATGTCCGTTATTGATGGACGGTATAATATTTGGGGAGCTACTGATGAAATAACAGGTGGTGAAAATATTTTTTTACAACCTATTTCATCGACCACACTCACAATCCCATCAACTAGTTTTTTAATCATTAGTGTAGGTGCTTTTAACCCTTATACCAATCAAATTACAGCTTCATCAGGGCGGGGTTTTACGAGAGATGGACGTGTAAAACCAGGTCTTGCAGCCCCGGGAGCGAGTGTTATAACAGCTAATAACCAAGGTGGGTATGATCCAGCGACAGGAACTAGTATTGCAGCAGCATTTGTAACTGGGGGAGTAGCATTACTAATGGAGTGGGGAATTGTAAATGGAAATGATCCCTTTTTGTATGGTGAGCGATTGCGTATCGCTTTACTTAGCAATACGAGGAGGCTAGTAACTGATATTACGTATCCAAATCCATCCTGGGGGTATGGCGCATTTTGTTTGGAGAATACACTTATAAGTTTGATTAATAGATAGGAGGAGTTAGGTGGCTGAGAAAAAATTAGGCGGAATCTTAAATGTTGTGGAGCAATTTCCCAATGCTATATCTACGCCAATCCTAGAAGACTCACTAAGTTTTGGTATTGAGGGGAATTGGGAGTTAGTCGTAAAGTATAATGGTGATATTGAACGAATTGCTATAGAACAAGGAGGGCTTGCACAAATACTGACATCCCAGTTTGCCATTTTAACAATTCCCAGGGAAAACATTATAAATCTAACAAATTATACAGAAGTTGAATATGTAGAAACACCAAAGCAAATGGTATACGCCTACACTCAGAACATGGTTGCTTCTTGTATTCCCCAAGTACACAATAGTCCCCCTTACAATTTAAAAGGAGAGGGAGTCTTACTAGGTATTATTGATTCAGGTATTTTATATAGTCACTCTGATTTTAGAAATAATGATGGAAGCACTCGAATTGTCTCTATATGGGATCAGAATGTACAAGGAAATCCTCCCCAGGGATATAAAGTAGGAACAGAGTATAGGAGAGAGCAAATCAACGAGGCTTTAGAGCAGCCAACGAGGCAGGAGCAATTAGCCATTGTACCCTTAGAAGATTATGCAGGACATGGCACTCATGTTGCGGGAATTGCAGGGGGAAATGGAAGAGGGTCTGGGGG
>CAYRAL010000241.1:0-2861 GCA_964422235.1 uncultured Candidatus Epulonipiscium sp.
ATAAGGTGGATTTGCCTGCACCATTCCTTCCCAGTAACCCATAAATCTTATCTTGCTCAAAGCTCAAACTGACATGATCTAGTGCCTTTACTTTACCATAACTTTTACTTATATTATTAATCTCTATAGCATTCATTGATCAAACCCCCTTTGAATCATATGGATAATGTCTTCTTTTTTTAAATTCAGCTTATTAGCCTCATTTATAAGCTGTGTAATATAGCTATGAAAAAACTGATTCTTACGTTTTTCCATCAGATTATTAGTAGCGCCTTTTTGCACAAACATTCCAATCCCCCTTTTCTTATAAAGTATACCTTCATCAACTAGTAGATTCATTCCTTTTAGCACTGTGGCTGGATTAACTTTGTAAGTTGTTGATATTTCTGTTGTGGATGGAACTTGACTCTCTTCTGAAAAAACACCCGAGATAATCCCATCTTCAATTCCCTGTGCTATTTGAATAAATATAGGTTTATCATCATTAAACTTAATTAGCATATGGTCCCCCTCTCTTGCTTGTTGGTTGTTGCTTGTTCCTTGTTGCTTGCTTAGTTTATTAGTTAGTTCGTTTGTTGGTTAGTTGGTCATGTAACTAACTATATATCCTTTTTTTATAATTGTCAATAGAAGATTTTAGATTGTGAGTATGGTCCCTGCTCAGTATAGATGAATACACAAAAAAACAGCTGATTAAATTATGTTAATCAGCTGTCTTTTAGGATTTAATTTCTTTCTTTTCTTATAATCACAAATCCATTATCTAACAACTTATTGGAAGAATAGTTATTAGATACTAAAACTTCACCTTCTAGCTCTAATGGTATTGTTTTTTTGGATTGATTTAGGATTAAATGTAATTCTTCATTGTCTAAAATACGATTGATATAGCATAAATCCTCTTTTGCATAAATTTTAACATCACCTTTTTGCAATATTTCTTTTTGCTTGAGGGAAAATATTGTTCTAATCTTGTCCATCAAATCATTATCCCATTTGTCTTCATCCCAGTCAAAACATCTGCGATTATCTGGATCATGGCCACCTTCTAAGGCGATTTCTGTTCCATAATACATAGATGGAGCACCTGGGTATACAGTCATAACTGCAATAGCTGATATAAGCTTATCTTTATTTTTATTAATTCTTGTATAGAATCTATCCGTATCATGGGTATCTAAAAGATTTAACATCATTGCATTAACTTGATTTGTATTTCGGGTTAATAAATGATTGAGCTTATGGGCAAATCCTTCTGTATCCAGGTTTTCAAAAGCATAATAATCAAGGCAAGTCTTGGTAAAAGCGTAGTTCATTATGCTATCGAATTGATCTCCTTTTAGATACGAATTTGCATCGTGCCAATTCTCACCAATTATGACACAGTCTGGCTTTACACTTTTAACTGCATCCCTAAATTTTCTCCAAAAATCATGAGATACTTCATCTGATACATCTAATCGCCATCCATCTATGTCATATTCTTTTATCCAATGTCTTGCAACATTTAATAAGTATTCTTCCACCTCTGGATTGCTTGTATTGAACTTTGGCATATAATTACAGAATGCGAATACCCTATAATTTAGATCGTCTAAATCAGGATAATCCCCATCAATTATAAACCAATCAAAATACTTGGACTGTCTACCATTTTTTAAGACGTCCTGAAATTGAGGAATTAACATACTACAGTGATTAAATACTGCATCAAGTACTATCTTCATCCCCTTATTGTGGGCCTCTTTAACCAGCTCTGCAAAGATTTTATTGCTGCCAAAATGAGGGTCTATATTCAGATAATCTGAAATATCATATTTGTGGTTTGATATAGCACAGAAAACTGGGGTTAGATAAAGAGCATTGGCTCCTAAATCATTGATATAATCTAGTTTTTCAATAATTCCCTTTAAATCACCGCCTGCAAAACTTTTTGAGTTTGGTATATCACCCCAAGGCAGATTCAAGTATGACCGATCTTTCTCTTTATCAGCTTCATAGAATCGATCAATAAATATCTGATAAAATACAGCATTTTCCATCCAAGGAACCACAGTATGAAGATCGCTATTATGTATATAGGGCATTTGAAATGAACTGTAATAACTTAATTTGAAATCATAGTCCATGGTTATACCATCTTCAGAGTAATAATGTGGGGTATTGTCCATCCATATGCAAAATACATAGGCTAACCTAACATCCTCTAAATGCAACTCAATTTCATAAGTATTATATAAGCTATCTGTATATTTGATTTCCATTTCTGATTTTTCTTGCCCATGATAAATAGTATATTTATTTGCATAAATAACCTCTACTTTGTCAAATATATCATCCTTATCTGTTTGTAAACGTAGTACTAAGCTTTTTTCCCCCGTAGGAAAACAAAATTTTGAATCTGATTTGTGTAATAGTGCTTTTTGGTTCATTATATCTCCCCTTTTCTTCTTCTAAATATATTTAATATTTTAAATACTCTCCTAAATCTCCTCTAACCTTAATTCCTTCTGTAACAAGAAATATTTTTCTCTACCTCTCATCCTACTATTATATATCATACTTTCAATTTTCCTTGAGTAATCAATTTCTTTTTTTATTAAGCCTACAAATGCGTCCTGTGTTGTTATACTATTTATCTTTGCCTCAATTATGATACGTGGCTTGATTATATCTGTTTTTTCATAGACTAATAAATCGGTTTCAAAACCCATCTGATTCTGCTGTATTGGAGTAAAATCCAGATCATAAGATATTATTTCTTTTGCATAAGGCACTCTAGTTAAAATATCAAAGTAAATATTATCCCCTAGGTTAGAGTCCTCAAGCAATTCTTTAATACTCCATGTCCATTCATTCTC